>JBFLZA010000294.1:0-10541 GCA_040756535.1 Cyanobacteriota bacterium | reverse complement strand
CTATGAGTATGGGGAAGAACGACTCTCACGGCGGATAGCGAGGAAGATTGTTGAGAAACGTCCGTTTCAGACAACGACTGAATTAGCGGATGCGATCGCATATAGTGTCCCTCCCAAATACCGCTACGGTAGAATTCACCCAGCGACTCGCGTTTTTCAATCACTCCGCATTGTGGTTAACCAGGAAATTGCCTCTCTAGAAACCTTCCTGAACAAAGCACCCAATTGGTTAAAACTTGGGGGCAGAATTGGAATTATCAGTTTTCACAGTTTAGAAGACCGAATTGTCAAGCATAGCTTTAAAGACTCTTCCTTATTGCGGGTACTAACCAAAAAGCCAATTACAGCACAAGAGCAGGAACTGCAGGAAAACCCCCGTTCTCGTTCTGCGAAATTGAGATTTGCGGAACGAGTTGAGGAATAAATTTTTCTTAATCCAAAATCCAAAATCTAAAATCCAAAATTGTTTTGGTCAAAAAAGTAACGGTAGTCTGTTTGACAAAATTAACAGTGCTTCCCAAATCCAATAAAACCTTGGTGTTCGCTAAACAGACAAACGCTGTAGACCGTCGCGCCCTCATGCGCGATGTCGTGCATCTGGCTATCCCTGTAATGGGTCAATCGTTATTAGAAACGCTGGTGTTTCTGGTAGACCGATTGATGCTTGGTCGTCATGGGACAGAATCTCTCGCCTCCATGCAAATTAGTGGGTCGCTGATTTGGTCGATTTCCAGCATTTTAGGGGCGTTTTCAGTGGGTTCAGTCGCTCTTATCGGACGGGCGATTGGTAGTGGAGACCGGACATTGGTAGCGGCAACAACTCGCACTAGCTTACTCCTTGCTTTGGGGATTGGAGTTTTTGCATCGGTGATGAGCTTAGTAGGACTCGATGGTATCTTGGCACTGCTTGGAGCAGGCGATGCTACAGTGCAAGTAACGGCAGCTAGCTATCTCAAAATTGTGTTGCCAGCCATGCCATTAATGCTGTTGTCAATGGTGGCGGCGGCAATGCTACAGGCAGCAGGTAATACCCGCACACCGTTTTTGGTGGCAATGCTGGCAAATGGGGTCAACGCAATTGTTGACTACACGCTAATTTTTGGTCACTGGGGTGCGCCTGAATTGGGAGTACGTGGGGCGGCGATTGGCAGTGCCTTGGCCATGACTGTGAATGCGAGTATCCTGCTGATGATTTTGGCGCGTCGGGATAGCGTACTAACCTTCCGGGGTTGGGGTGGAGAGAAAGCTGCACTTACTCGACTGCTGCGGGTTTCCTTCCCTGCTTTTGGGGAACGGTGTGTGCAACACTTGGGTTACTTCGGGTTTGTCACAATGATTGGCGCACTCGGCAGTATGGCGATGGCGGCTAACCAGGCGCTGATCAGTATTGAATCTATTTGCTTCCTTTCTGCTGACGGGTTCGGGGTAGCAGCAGCGGCGATTGTTGCCCAACGTCTGGGAGCGAAACGTCCTAGTGAGTCAGCTTTTGGCGCTTGGATAGCGACGACTCTCGCTGTTGGATTGTTGAGTCTGTGTGGTTTGGCGTTTGTAGTGATTCCTAAGCTGCTCTTATCTGCCTTCTCGCCTGACTTAAGGATGATTGCACTGGGTGTTCCCTGTCTCTACGTCGCAGCTTTTGCCCAACCGTTTATGGCAATTAGTATAGTTCTCTCTCAGGGATTGAGAGGCGCGGGTGACACCAAGACTGCGTTTTATGTTTCTCTGGCTGGGTGGCTCATTGTCCGCCTAAGCGCTACTTACCTGTTTGCTTTTACTTTGGATTTAGGACTGGTTGGGGTGTGGTTGGGGTCTACCTGCGATTGGGTTTTCCGATCGCTTATCCTCTCCATTGTCTTTATACGCGGACGGTGGCAGCTTAGTACAGTGTAGATGTATCTCGGTGATGGAGCGATCGCATCCAAGTAAGCTGATGTGCATCTAATTTGTATAATCACCGACGGGCTTTTCGGCCCATCCCACAAGAAATAAGCTAAATACTAAGATTGCAAGTTAAATGGATGACAGCTTAACACTGCCTAAACCACTTCCCTCTACATCACCTTTCTCGCACAGTGGCTAATCACCTACCCGGCGAAGGGGAATTTGGATTTCACTGCGTTTAGCAGGTTCGGGAACATAGGGAGCATCGTAGAAGAAGCGGCGAGGCGAACCTACAACAGTCCACTCCGGGTGCTGCGCTAACCACTCCCGTAATCGCTCTATGTTCTTTTGGTAACTGGAGTAATCGTAACTGCCTTTTAGCCCAAGGCTGACAACTGTCATGGGTGCGATATCTTCTACCTGAACGTCTTGTGCAATTTCAGAAGGGTAGATATCAGTACTGCGGTAGAGGAATGAAACAAGCGCTTCACCCCGTTCATTGGGTGCGCCCATCTCACCAGCTTCTAAAGAATTAACTGGATAACGGGCTTCTACTGGAGCCGTCATGGAGATATTGTTAGAACTGATATGGCGATAGAGAGGGTCAAAAGCGCGATTCGCCGCCTGAGATAGTTCTCCTGAATAGCGAACTGTGGCAGAACGGTAGGCAGGATATTGTTTGACTTCAATTTGCCCCTCTGGTGTGGGAGGCGGAAATCCTTCTGGCAAGGGAGCAGCAGTAGCACTGTAGGCGAAAAATGCGATCGCCACCACTGCCAGCAGTCCTACGGGTAAAAGTAAGTTCTCTAGCTTCACAGGGAACCTCAGCAACTCATCCTATTCTAAGTCTGGCAGTTCTTCACGGGGGTAGGCGCACCTTGCAGAGTATATCTGGCTCTGGTTTTGAGGATTGTGAGTTGATCGACTTGTGCTAGCAGACGGTCTAGATTTGCAATTTCGTCGGCACAGAGTTGAGATTCTGCATTCCGAACTAGCATATCCTTTAATTGATTTTGTGCTGCGGGAGCTAGCTTACTATCGGCTAAGGCTTGCAGTTCATCTCGGCTTAAGCCAATTAAGCATTCTTCATCCAGAGCGAGTGGGTTTGCCAGTCGATTGTACGCTTCCAAATCTAACAAGACGCCAACTCGCTCCCCCTGCTCGTTGGTAATGTAACGCACTTGCTCAGACATGGGTGTTCTCTGTAACGGTCTTTGGATTCATCGTAGCTTATGGGAGTTGTGCGATCAGCTTTGCTGGTGCCGGAGGCAATCGCTTCTCGTGCTGCTTCGGCTTTGGGGGAGTGGACTACGAGGAGGATAGATGCCTTTGAAATCTTGCTATGATACTATCCGTGATACTATTCTCGGATGGGCAAATTAGAGAAATTAGTAGAGCAATTCCTCAACAAACCACCGGAAGTACGGTTTGAGGATGTGCGCTACCTGTTGGAAGCTTTTGGCTTTGAAGAGAAAAGGTCTAAGGGTAGCCACCATAGTTTTCGAGATTCACAAGGTAGAAAAATCACTGTACCCAAGAAAGGCGGACAGAAAGTTAAGGGAGTTTACGTCCAGCAAATTGTTCAGCTATTGAATTTGGAGGAATGGAGCGATGAAGACACTGAATCAGAAGAACAAGCAGATTGAGAAGCAACCACTAGAATATTACTTGAATCTTCAGTATCCAGTAACACTTTATCCCGACCCAGAGGGAGGGTATGTGGCTCAGATTAAAGACTTGCCTGGATGTCTGACTCAGGGTGAGACGTTGGATGAAGCGATCGCAAATATAAATGAGGCGCGGGAGTTGTGGATTGAGACAGCTTACGAAGCTGGAGATGAGATTCCTTTACCCAGCACTGATGATACCTACAGTGGTAAGTTACTCCTGCGGATGCCTAAATCTTTGCATCGTCGTTTGGCTGAGGAAGCTGACAGGGACAATGTGAGTCTCAATCAGTATATTGTGTCTGTGTTGAGTAGGGGATGATAGGGTTAGGGGTGCGATAAGCCTACGGTATGGCTTCGCTTACCGCTTTTCGTACTGCTTGAGCTTTGGGGGAGTGGAGTTTGAGGGGGATAGTGCGATCGCTTGACAAATAGAGCATTGTTTTAAAGACCAGAACTAGGAGCGATCGCACTGTTTTGGTGAGAGGTTGCGATCGCCTACAGCACCAGCGTAGCTGAGGGGTTGAGGGCTAAGGTTCCTCTGAGTCTTCATTTGGGTGTTCAGTCAGGCTAGCTATATCCTTGCCCTCAAGAATCGTTCCTGTAAGATTCGCCCCTTCAAGATTTGCCCCCTCAAGAATCGTTCCTTCAAGGTTTGCCTCGTAAAGATTCACCCATTGAAGATTTGCCCCTTGAAGATTTGCCCCTTGAAGGTTTGCCTTGTAAAGAATTGCTCCTTGAAGAATTGCTCCTGCAAGGTTCGCCTCTTCAAGATTCGCTTCTTCAAGATTTGCTTGTGAAAGATTTGCCTGTGAAAGATTTGCTTTTACAAGATTCGCTCCTGCAAGAATCGCCTTGGAAAGAATCGCTTCTTGAAAATTTACTCCTGTAAGATTTGATCCTAAAAGATTTGCAAAATTAAGTTCTGCATTCTTAAGGTTACTAAAAGCGAAATTTGCATTAATAAAGTCTCTAACATATAGAATACAGTTTTGCAAATCGAGAAAGCTAAGACACTTAAGAGCTAGTACATTCTCTACTCCTATCCTCTGCCCTTGTAACCTTGAAATCCATGCGCCAAAAGTATTACGATACTCCCATTTAATTTCTGAACTTTCCTTTGTCACTCTCGCGCAGGCATTTAATACAGCCAATAAAGCTTCTTCCGTATTCCGTGCCTGAAATAATTCTATGTCAAATTTATCTCTGTATCTTTTACTTTCCAGAGGTAGTCCATCAACTATCATAAACTCAATCAGACGACATAAGCTCTTTTGCCAATTTTGAACATCTGATAAATTTTGTAAGCGTATTTCATCATAGATAAATTGAAATAAGTATTCATCCATTTCGGAAAGATTGCATAGAGTTATCCACCTGGCAAGAGCTTCTCGTGCATCACATCCTTTGCGAAAGTTTTTCTTGCGCTCTTCGAGTGCTTCATGAATAAGTTGAACTTCTTCTACAATTCGTTTTGCTGTCAGATACTCACCAAAGCTCTTGTGGGTAAATTCAAAGGTTTTCTCACTTGCCCTTATCCCTCCACTTTCCCGGAAGTAAAAAGCAGTGAGTAAACGGGTAACGCTAGCTTTTGAGTCTTCTTTAAAGCTGGCTTGAAACTGAGTCAAAATGTCTTTGACTCCACTATTGTTACAGTGATTTTCAATTTCTCTCACCGTGGTTGTCCTACCAACTCCATGCCAGCAAGCCAGCGCAATTTCCTCAAGAATACCGATAAATTCATGTTTTTCGATTCCCTCAGTCACTCGATACCCGTGCTTTTCATACCCTCGCTCGTAAACTGCCTCTAGTAAATCCCCATAAATTTCATTGAGGTTAGTTTCATTCGAGAATTGCAACTTATCTCGCTCAATACTCAGAGCAACTAGATAATTTAGCAAGGGTTGAGCCGTAATCTCAACAAGATTAGGTCGATCTAATTCTGGCGGTAAGCCCCTATAATCTTTACCTTTTGCCTCACCATAAAGCTGCCACCAAAGCTGTCGTTGATCTTGCTTCAGTAAATTGGCATCATCAACATAGTTTTTATTCTCTCCCTCTCTCTCTTCTTCTGCAACAAAATAAGAACAGAGATGCAGAATTTGATAGGGTTTACGAAATTTACTGAGATTTGCTTGCAAAACCAGTTCACGCCCACTGATTAAAACCTGCAAACGAGGTTGATGAGTATTAAATCGATCAACTTGATACCTGACTTCCTCCACAAACTGTTTAGCCGCTTCCTCAGCAACTTTACCCTGCATCGATAGCTCATCCAAGCCATCAAAAATAATCAACAATCGCGATTCCCCATCCCCTCGATCCAGAGGATTGTGAGGTAAGAAACGCTCCAATTGGACAAACTCCCCCACCGCTTTCACCAAGTCATCTGAGAGTTTAAACAGGTGTAGGGGAATAAACAGAACTGGAATTTCTCCCTTTTCTGCCTGTTGTGCGGCAAAGATTTTAGCAAATGAAGACTTGCCACTCCCTGGCCCCCCACTAATCAAGCGAATCGCATCATCTGGTTTAGCCTCTTGTAACCAAGTTTCTAGTTCACGATTTAAGTCAACAAGCACTCGCTCATACTGTTTCGTTTCAGTGGTTCCTCGTTCTAACTTTTGCTTCGGTTGTCCCTCAACCTCACGCTTGTAGTAAGCTCGTAACTCTACATAAACCTGTTTCAAGCTGAAGGATTCCAAAAACATCGGTTCATCAACTCGCTTTTGCAGCCATGCTCGATACCTTAACCATCCCTGTTCTCGTTCACTCGCTTGTGTGAAGGGTGTATCCAGTTCTTCTTTTAAGTTTGCATAGTCTTGTTTATGAGTCCGCCACTCCTCATTTAGGGCAAAGACAAAGTAAGCCGGAAGCCGATTGCTAATATTTTCCGCCTCAACCTTTTTCTCAACAAACGCCTCTAACCACTTGGCAAATCCAGTCTTAGCCGCTTGCACAATCTGCAAATCTTTGGGACGCTGAAAAAAGCTTTGATCAATGACTAATTCGCCCTGCTCTAACGAGGAATGGATCTCGCTGTACAACACCTTAACATTATCTGGCTTCTTAATTAACAGCTCTTTATTTTCCTTTAACAAGTCCTTGATCGCCTGGATTAAAGAACGGACAATCAGCAAACCCGCAATTTCTCCAGATTTGGCCTCTAGTCCCAGGGATTCCAGAACCTCAACCCCATTTTCAGCCAAGTCATCCCACTTGAGGAACGCGCCATTAATTGCTGCTTTGCCCAGCGACATAAATAGCCCTTTAGGGTTAACCTTAATCTCCTTACGCCAAGCTGAACGATGCTTCTCAACTTTAATTCCAGGTTCCCCAGACATAGAGCTTCTAATTCTACTGCTAAAAATTAGTTGCTCCCATCCTAACCTCCTCTATCTAGAAGACGCTTTTCCCCTCTGGGCATAATCCCTACTGGAGCTATTTAGGCGAGTTGTCACCCAACTTTAGGAGAGCATTGCGGAACTTAGTTTCAGACGCTGTTGGCACGACCAAAGAGCGATCGCGCCCTAAAAAGGCAGGTATTCAACCACATTGAGCCATTCCCCAGGTTCAGATGCCAGAGCAATAATTTCCAAATCCTTGACAAACTGCCCAATCGTACCTCCTAACTGGTGTCCAAATATCAACCCTGCAAAAGGTCGTTCCTGACGCTGCCAATATAAGAGCTAATGCTTTAAAGCGAATATCCTGAGTGAACAAAACTCGACCCAGCGAACTAGCGTGTTCCAAAAGTGCCTCATCTGTTAACTCGGCTGAATCGTCTTCAATTGCTGTAAGAACGTCTACACCACGACGACGCAATTGATCCGTAATAGCTTGAGGTACATGAACATCCATGTAGAATGCGATCGCCACTTATAACAATCCTCTTGCCTTCATTCGCACAAAGAAAGGAGAAGGTGATGCTTGAGATTTTGCCTGTTGCGCTTGCTCCCATTCCTGGCGAATCTCATTGTCAATTTCATCTTGGCGATCGAAGTAATATACCATCGCTGCATGAGCTTCTGATAGCGTCAGGTAAGGATGCTGTCGGCACATTTGTTCAACTGACCAACCATAAGCCAAATAATCCATGACAATCTGAGCAACCCGCACACGCGGTATTCGCTGTAACCGTGCGGGTTGACCTTCCGCTTTCTCGATATGAGGATAAATTACTCCTGAGGTCATGGCATTGGTTTTGAATCCCTACTGAAGCCTAGAATAACAAGTCTGAGTGAGCAGAGCTATTCTGCAAGAAATTGTCTTTCATTTGTTTCCTTCATCGCTAGGAATTGCCCCAGCCCAAATAATCTGCTCGACTGTCAGGGTTAACTCTGGGAAAGTGCCTGAAACAATCTGCTCAGTACCAGCGAACTCCGCACCCTCGTACAGTTCCTCAATCAGAGCGAAAATCGTCACCTTTGATGTCAGTGGGTCAACGACCCAGTATTCTGGAATGTTTAAAACGTTGTACTCAACCCGCTTAGCCCGATAATCTGCCGTCTTTGTTGATTCGCTAACGACCTCTATCACTAAAATCGGAGGGGGTTCGTTGAGTTCGATAACCGCCTCACGGGTTCTTAACTCCCGCCACTGCTGGGTAGGGATAACAGTCAAATCGGGAATGCGAGAAGTATCCCACTTGCCAGCACGAGGAGAACGTACACCAATCGCCACAGGTCTAACAATCCAGTCGTGTCCGCTACGCCCAATCTCAGCATCGATTTGCCGATAGAGAAAGTCAATGACTTCCCCATGCTGCCCGGTGCCAATACTCATCGCCACTAATTCCCCATTCACCAACTCATAGCGGGTATCAGTCCCATCTGAGTAGGTCAGATATTCCTCAAAGGTCAGTCTTTTAGTCGTTACAGTCATGGCGTCGCCCCCTTCGGAGCATCTACTTCGGTAGGCTGTAACCCAACTTTAGCAGAGCCTTTCGGAACTTACTTTCCGATGTGTTGGCACGACCAAACAGCGTGTTAAGTAGAATGGCACTGACTTAAGCCCTGAACTAAAGTTCGGGCTAAGAGCTAAAACCCGTTTTAACGGGTTAAAAAGCTTCTCCAGTAAGCTTTAGCTATTTAGAGCTTTGAGCCTGAAATTTATTTCAAGGCTCTTAAGTCAGTGACATTCGTGTTAAGTAGGTCAACCTACTTAAATGTAAAACTGTCTTGGCTCGATCCCCCCTACTGCCTTAAAAAGGAGGGAACTAGAGACTTCAGCATCTTGTGTTTTTTTGAGTTGACTTATTTACCATATTGTGTGAGCAGCTATTAACTTTAAGAGTAGATATCCCACACAATGAGGCAAAGAATTCTAGAAGCAATCATTACTACCTTAGAGCCAAAAGATTTTGTTTTAGCTTTATGGCAAGGAGGTTCGGCAGCACACGGCTCTACAGATGAGTGGTCGGATATTGATATTCAGGTAATCGTTGAGGACGATCGCGTTCAAGAAACATTTGACATTCTTGAAGAATCTATCAAAACAATCTCTGAGATTCGATTCAAGTGGAGAGTTCCAGAACCTACATGGCACGGTCATTCTCAATGCTTCTATCAGTTGGAAGAAGCGAGTCCATTCTTATTTATTGATTTTGTTGTTTTGAAGCAAAGTTCTCCCAACCACTTTTTAGAGCTAGAGCGACATGGAAAATTAGTAATTGAATTCGATAAAGCCAATCTATTAGTGCAGCCTCCTTTAAATCGAAGCGAACATTTCTCAAAAATGCAAGAACGATTTGCGACTTTGAGAAAGACGTTCGATTTCCTTCAAATTCTTGTCAAAAAAGAGATAAATCGAGGACATTTGGTATCGGCAATATCCAACTACCACACCTACACGCTTCAGCCCTTGGTTGAACTTTTGGGAATGGTGTACCGACCGGAAAAATATGATTTTAAAACCAAGTATTTTTATCGAGATTTTCCAACTGAAGTTATCGCTCGTGTAGAGTCGCTTTATTGCGTGATGAATCTTGCTGATTTGGCTGCAAAACAGCAACAAGCAGAGGTTCTGTTTGCTGAAACTTTGCCTCGCGTAGAAGCAGTACTTCAGATTGGGAAATGAGTTCGGTGCCAATGGTAACATCTAATTAGATGCAGCAGGAGCGATTGCACTTAAACACAGTCCCACAAAATGAGCGCTGGGACAGCCTATTGGGAGAGCGCTCGGTGACAACCCGCGATCGCCGCAACCCTCACCCAAGCCTGCCAGTCCGACCGCATCACCCTCACCAGAAACCTTAAGGAATTATTAAGTATATTTACTCACCTTCCTCAAGACAGAAGTTGAGAAGATTCGCCCTGATGAAGAGTTGTTTAAGGGCTAGTATTAACTGTTAACGTTATTTAGAGAAATGAAAAGTTTCAAGGGTTTACGGATACTTGTTGTTGAAGACGATCGCGATTGTGCGGAGCTATTCAAGTTCCTATTTGAAGACGCCGGAGCTAGGGTGATAACAGTCGAAAAGCCTGGAGAAGCGCTAGCCCTACAAAACAGTTACAAGCCAGACGTTCTACTGAGCAACTTTACACCACCCGATTTAGATAGCTACGCGCTGGTCAAGTTGATGAAGGCTTATGAGGCACAGCGAGGTCGGAACCTTTTCGCGGTGGCACTAACCCCTTGTGTGAGGGAAGTGAACCGCGCACGAATACTAGGCTCAGGCTTTCATACCTACATTCCCAAGCCTATTAACCTCGACCTGTTACTAGCAGAGCTGGAAAATCTTCTTGAACTGGAGAAGGTCAGCCAACACAAGGGTCGGCATAGAAGTCAATCCACAACTGGGCAATGCTCTTATGAGCGCAGGATTAGTGATTCAGCTCAGTCAGCTTAGGGCGTGTTTTCTCTCCTCACTCAAGAATGTTAAATCTGGGAAGATCCCCCTAAATCCCCCTCTCGATCCCCCTCCCGTCCCCCTTAAAAAGGGGGAAGCCAGAGGATGCTACGCTTTTGATTTGACGGGGACTTTAAGAATTTTCT
>JBFLZA010000293.1:0-10567 GCA_040756535.1 Cyanobacteriota bacterium | reverse complement strand
CAAGAGTCTGTTGAGCGAACAGTTCCCGGAAATTTGGCTATTTTTCCAAGGGGCGCTGTTTTTGATTGTGGTCATGGTGCTACCGGATGGAATAGTGGGATGGTTGCGATCGCAAGGTATCGATCGCTTGCTACGCCTAGGCCGTCCGAAATCGCTCATCACTTACCCCAGCTTGGAAGAAGACCCAGAAGTTCAGCGTGAACGGGAAAATTTGGGGGTAAAGGAGTAGAAATTGTAACAGTGAGATTGGGTTTATGAAACAACCACAGATGGACACAGAGGAAGGAGGCAGAATTCAGAATTCAGGAGTCAGAATTTAGGAGTTAAGAGAAAGAGATTTTCATCGCAACGTTTGTGCGCGTGAAGCGTTAGCGAAGCGGTAGCGACAAAGGAGCGTCAGCTATCGTTCTACTCGAATCGCACATGGTATCTAATCTAAAATCGGGAGATGCAGCGTGAATGGGAAGATTATAGAAACAGAAAACGTAACAGTTAGTTTTGACGGCTTCAAGGCAATCAACAACCTGAATTTCAGCATGGATGCCGGGGAGTTGCGGGTCGTAATTGGGCCGAATGGAGCCGGAAAAACCACATTTTTAGATGTGATTACGGGGAAGGTACAGCCAACACAGGGCCGAGTCCTATTTAAGGGACGCAACCTGAAACGCTTGTCAGAGCATGAAATCGCTCTCTTGGGGATTGGTCGCAAGTTTCAGACCCCACGAGTCTACCTTAACCTCACGGTTCGCGAGAACTTAGAACTCGCCTGCAATCGCCAGAAAAAGGTTTTAGCTACCCTATTTGGTCGTCCCTCAACCACTGAACGAAAAACCCTGATCGGCTTACTAGAAACGATCGGCTTAAGTGCCAAAGTAGATTTCCCGGCAGCGTTACTCTCTCATGGGGAAAAGCAACGCTTAGAAATCGGAATGTTAGTGGCTCAATCTCCAGATTTATTGTTAGTAGATGAGCCTGTTGCCGGGTTAACCGATGAAGAAACAGAAAATGTGGGAAACTTACTATTAGCCCTAGCAGAAAGCCACTCCATCTTGGTCATTGAACACGATATGGAATTTGTTCGGCAAATTGCTCGGAAAGTAACGGTATTGCACGAAGGTTCAGTACTTTGTGAGGGTAGTATCGAGGAAGTGCAAAATGACCCCCGCGTCATTGAGGTGTACCTTGGAGAACCACTGGAAACCAATCAAACCATTGCTCAAGTGAAAAACTGAGGTGAAAATTTTAACGCAGAGGAAACGAAGGAAGTCGCAGAGGAACGCAGAGGATAATGAAATCAATCGATTAGCAACTAACTACTATCTTCTAACTTTGCGCCCCTGGAGCGTAAAACCTCTGCGTTCTTTGCGTTAAAAAATCCTTATGCTGCAAGTTTCTAGTTTAAACGTCTACTACGGCGAAAGCCACATACTCCGAGAGGTAGATTTGAGTGTACCCGCAGGGCAGATGGTTTGCCTGATTGGGCGCAACGGTGTGGGCAAAACCACCCTCCTTAAAACAATAATGGGATTACTCAAACCCCGTACTGGAAGCATCACCTTAGCAGGGGAACCCATTACGAATAAATCACCCGATCAACGGGCAAGATTGGGGATTGGTTATGTTCCTCAAGGACGGGAAATTATTCCCCGATTGACGGTAAAAGAAAATTTGTTGCTGGGTTTGGAGTCACGCCGTAACGGGAGAAACGGTAAACAAGAGATTCCTGACGATATTTTTACCCTATTTCCCGTCTTACAAACAATGCTTTCCCGCATGGGCGGTGATTTAAGTGGTGGACAACAGCAGCAATTAGCGATCGCTCGTGCTTTAATGGGACGCCCCCAGTTACTCGTGTTAGACGAACCCACCGAAGGCATCCAACCCTCCATCATTCTAGAAATCGAAGCGGCTGTCCGCCGCATTGTGGAATCAACGGGAATTTCTGTCTTACTCGTCGAGCAACACCTGCACTTCGTTCGACAAGCGGATAAGTACTACGCCATGCAAAAAGGCGGCATTGTCGCGTCAGGCTCGACAAGCGAACTCAGCAATGAAGTCATTCAACGATTTCTAGCTGTGTGAGATGAGCCAAAATTAACAATTTTTAGACAATTACCCGGTGCAAAATGCTAGCTTAAACAGTAACCCATGCTGTTTGGCGGCGGTCATGAAGGTGCAATTATAAGCTTTGCGGAATCCAACTCCTGACGTACTAATTTCACGAGCTTGCCACATAGGAGTTGTATAGTGCTGCAAAGAAGTTAATTGCAGCGACTTATGGTCTAAGCGCTAAATTAGTTAGGATCGGGAACGACCTCAGCTAGGTCTAAGATGCCATCTCATTGATGAATCTTCCTAGCAAGAATCTTGGTAGGGATTTGGCATCAAATTGACCTCGTGCATCAGTGATATCCCGTAGGAGATAAGTACTATAGCTACTTAGCTCCTCACTTTTGCAAGGAAGTTTAGTGTTCAAAATAGCCCTATCGTACTTGTCCTCATCTATGCAGTCCTCAGATTCCCGTAGCTTCCCCAATCGCAAAGGTAAAGCTGGTCAAACTCAGTCAATCCGACGATCTAACTTTATAACAATGGGTGGAATCTGGTTCAATCGCATTACCCGTCGCTTGAGCATTCACGAAAAAATTGGTTACGGGTATATCTTATCGATTAGCATTGCTGTTTTGGGAACCGGAGCAGGGTTGATCGTAGGAGAGCATTATGACGACAAAGCCGTAAGGCAATTAGGCATCGCTCAAGAACGCTATGAGCGGCTGAATCATTTAGAAAAATTGGTTTGGGAAATCAAGTTTCACCAGCAACATCTAATTATGGTGTCAAAAGAGCGTTCCCTTCAACCAGAAGACCTTAACCCATTACAAGAAAGTATTACCGAAACCAACAATCACATTCATGAACTTAAAAGAAATCTAAAAAAATATCAGGGTCTTCCGCCCAAATATACGACTGAATTAAAAAAATTTTTGTATGCCTGCGACCAAGAAGTTGATTTTTATGATGAGTTACTTCAATCGATCTCACAAACCGTCAATACCCCCAACCTAACGCCGAAAGACATTCAGAAGAAACAGCAAATTATTCAGGAGCTTATCAATGGAGAGCAAGCCAAAAAAGTTGAGGAGCTATCGAATACTTTAGACAGTTTATTAGATTCTACCATTATTCAAAAGCAACAAGCAACAGATACGTTTAAAAAAGCCAAAGTTTCACGCTTAATTCTTATTGTTGTTAGCATGGGATTGTCGATAGCGATCGCAGCCGCTTTAGCCTTTTATACCAGTCGTGCGATCGCTCGCCCCATTAAAGCCGTCACTAAAGTTGCCAAGCAAGCGTCTCAAGAGGGGAATTATGAGCTACAAGCCCCCGTCCTGAGCACCGATGAAATCGGAGTTTTAGCGACCTCTCTCAACCAACTCATCCAACGAGTAGCCACACAAATTCGAGAGTTGAAGCAAGCTCAAGCCCAACTGATTCAGGGAGAAAAAATGTCCAGCTTGGGACAGATGGTAGCAGGAATTGCTCATGAAATAAACAACCCTGTTAACTTTATTTACGCCAATCTCGACTACGCCCATACCTATACCAAAGACCTTTTAGAATTAGTGCAATTGTATCAGCATTACTATCCCAATCCAGAACAGGAAATTAAACAGCATCTAGAGACTGTTGAACTTGACTTCATCAACGAAGATTTACCCAGAATTATGTCATCAATGCATACCGGTGCAGAGCGTATTCAGAAGATTATTCTATCGTTGCGTAACTTCTGCCACTTGGATGAAGCCCAAATGAAACAAGTGAATATTCACGCCGGAATTGATAATACATTATTACTGTTGAATCACCGACTTAACCAAGGAATTGAGATCGTTAAGCAGTATGGGGATTTACCTTTGCTGGAATGTTATCCAGCTCAACTTAATCAAGTGTTTTGGCACATCATTAGCAATGCGATTGACGAACTGTTAGCTTGTAAAAAAATATCTCATCCCCAAATTTTAATCCAAACTCAACGCATCAACTCCAACCATGTTGAGGTACGAATTCGAGATAATGGAACTGGGATTGATCCAGAAATCCGAGACAAAATTTTTGACCCATTTTTCACAACCAAAGCCGTTGGAGAAGGTACTGGAATGGGACTCGCTATTTGCTATCAGATCGTGGAAAAACATGGAGGTAAAATTCAAGTTATATCCGAGTTAGACCAGGGAGCAGAATTTGTACTCATTTTGCCGATAGAACATAACTTAGCGATTGACACTCCCCATGCGTAGAACGCAGGGGATTCTAGCTTCATCGTCGTTGCTTGCTCTTGCAGGTCTTGCGACCAACAGGAGTAGAGGCTACAACTCGACTAGCGTTACTTCCGGGTTGCCCACCCGTAGCGGCAGGTGCTACAACGGGGGTAACCCCCGCAACGCACTGCCTTGCCTTTGCACGACTTAAGATTACCTTGGCAGCATTCACATCTCGCTGTTCAACATATCCGCAATGTGGACAAGAATGAGTGCGAGTGCTTAGAGTCTTCTGAACTTTAACACCGCATTTACTGCATTCTTGGCTTGTGAAATGTGGAGAGACAGCAATTACCTCTCTACCAAATTTCTGCCCAAAGTATTCGAGCCAACGGCGGAATTGATACCAAGAAGCATCACTGATACTTTTGGCTAGCTTGTGATTCCTCACTAGTCCGCTTACATTCAAGTCTTCCAAGACAACCTTAGCGTTTGCTAGGCATAAGTTACGCGCCAGTCTCTTAGCGTGTTCTTCCCTTTGTCGAGTTACTCTTAAATGTTTGCGTCCATAAACATCACGAGCTTTCCTTCTGCCGCTAGACCCCTTCTTTTTCTTGTAAATCTGACGCTGAGAGCGTTTGATGTCCCTCTCAGCTTTGCGTAGAAACCGAGGATTTTCCTCGTGATTACCATTGCTGTCGGAATAGAAATAATTAAACTCAGCGAGTCCCTCACGAGACCCGCTGGTCTCCAAAACCGTGCGTGAAAGTTTCCCTTCACACGGCTCCTCTGTGATTTGGTGCTTGTCACGCATACCTCATTACCCATTTATCCTTGACTTTTTCGAGTCTTTTGGTGGGCTTAGGTTCGGCACTATTACAGCCGGATTTTGTACCAGGACTGCCGTCTGAGGCTGTCTTTGTGTCGTGGCAATGTCTGTGGAGTAAGTCCCAGTTGTCGTATGAATCCTTTCCACCTTGCGATTTGGGGATTCTGTGGTCAACTTCCAACACATCGTTTTCCCGGAAAAACAGACCGCAGTGAGCGCACTTCCCTTTTTGCCTTTTTAGGAGTTTTGATACTCTGTTTGGCATTTCTGGGTTGTTGCCCATTCTTGTACTCCAGTAAACCAAGTTTCCGTCGTATGGTGACGATTCGCCTTTAACCTTTACATGACGCACTATTTGGGTGTCGGCATGGTTAAGTAACCGAAGAGGATTGTTTCCTTTCTTCCTGGTTGCGAATACCCAGTTATCGCCTCCTATTGGATGCCAGTATTTCCTTGACACCCAATCCCCATTTCTTTTGGGGTGGCGGCGTTTTGCCCATGCTCTGAGCTTCTGGTACATGAGGTCATCTATATCTGAGTAAGCGACCTTACTTACTACAGTCGCGTAGTAGTTTGCCCACCCTTTAATAATTGGGTTGAGTCGGCTGATTAGCGCCGCTTGCGGTGCTGCCTTATGGGCTTCGATTACACTAGCGATTTGGTCATAGTGTACCTTCTGCTTATCCCTGCATGGGGTGATGATTGTCTTGAAACCCTGTTTAGAGTGATATTTCCCAACTGGGAATTGTTGTATTGTAAATCCCAGGAAGTTGAACCCTGGTTTTTCTTGCTCATACTGTATTAGAGTATGTGCGATTCGCGTTTTGCTGGGTTTCAATTCCAAACCCATGCCATTTAACCATTCAGAGATTATCTGCTTACATCTTTGAATTACGGTTATGTCTTCATGTAGAATCACAAAGTCATCGGCGTAACGAATTAAGCTTAGGCTTCTGCGTTTATCCCGCTTTCCTCGTACATTCGAGTTGGGCAGGGTTTCTGCGTATTGCTTGATTCGCTCCTCCATCCCGTGAAGGGCAATATTAGCAAGTAGTGGGGATATCACCCCGCCCTGCGGTGTACCTTCAGATGTAGAAAACAACTGCTTATCGTCTATCACTCCCGCTTTTAACCAGGCTCGGATTTGTCGGCGGATGGTGGGGAATGTGTTTAATTTGTTGAGCAGCGCTTCATGGTTGATGCGGTCAAAACATTTGGCTATGTCGGCATCCAGCACATATTTCGGTTTTAACCTAATTGCACTGAATATAGCTTCAATTGCATCTTGGCATGAGCGTCCAGGTCTGAACCCAAAAGAATTGGGTTCAAATCGCGCTTCCCATTCTGGCTCTAGAGCCAGTTTGACTAGCGCTTGCAAGGCGCGGTCTTTCATTGTAGGTATACCTAAAGGTCGTTTCTCTTCCGTTCCAGGTTTGGGAATCCATACTCGTCTGGTTGGGTTGACCTTTGAACCCAGTTTTAAATTGTTCACCAGTTTTTGACGTGCTGCTGGGGATAGAGATTTCTGTCCATCCACTCCTGCCGTCTTTTTACCAGTGTTATCCTGGGTTACTCTACGAACCGCTAAGGCTCTTGCTGACCAAGACTTCATCAACGTCTTTTGGAGTCTGCGTAATGCTTTCACATCGCCACGTTGAGAGGCTTGATAAATTCTCTTTTGGAGCTTATACACTCGCCGTTCTAGCTTTTGCCAGTTGACTAAGTGCCATTCCACCGTAGTCTTTAAACTCGTTTTAGACATTTGTACTCACTACTTGAGACTCTATCTTCCAAATCACCGTGAGTCTGTTTGCATATCTCTGGTATTACCCAGAGCTTTCGCTTCTGACTCAATCTTTCCTACTCGCTGCATACGGTTAGTACCTACTCAGGGAATCGACCACCTGAGAGCAGGCGAGAGGTTATCTCGTTCCGAATGACCATACTATGTACCTTTAGAGTGACACTTTTCGCCGGGTTTATGGGAAGTGCTTGTTGGTCAACTAGAATCTTGCCAACTCCCTTATCCTTTGCCTTTTGGCTCCAGCGTGGACAGCCTTATTTCGCTGGTTCGTTGTAACGACGCTTCAGACGTGCCTTCAAGCTGTTGCTTTACTCGTGGGTACTTTGCTCGATGTGTACTAGCCTTAGGCTACTAGTACTACTACCTTTTCACCCCGCTTCACGGATTGATGACTAGTCGCTACCATGGGGGTGATGCTTTCACCTCTGCACCTGAGGGGTAGGATTTGAAGGTTCTAGGATACTTCTTCTCACCTACATGGTCATTCAGTTGTCAAGGTTCTGATGAGGTTTTATCCCCTCTTCTTTTCCTTGCCTGTCATCCTTAGGCTGTTCTAGGATACTTAACCCATTTCGACAGAACGATTCGCACTATTAGCTCAACATCAAAGCCAAATCCCCTTAAGGACTGCTGGGAAAATAAATCTTGGGCAACTTCTTTTCTGAACCCCTTTATCCCCGCTTGCATATCGCTAAAATTCAGGGATAATACCTTACGAGAAATTATATTAAAAGCTTTCCCCGCCACCAATCGAGTAAGTTTTACTTGTTTTAAACTAGGGGGGATAAGATTTCTACAGCCAATGACGATATCAAAAAAGTTCAAGTGAGCGACAAGGATTTCCAGGTGAACTAAAGAATAAGCTAAATCGCCATCTAGAAAACAAATATAGTCTTCTTGTCCATATTCTACTCCCTTCTTAATAGCATAACCCTTTCCTCGATTGGAACTGTAGGAAACTACGCTAATATTAATGTTTTTTGCGTCTACTATTTTCCTCTCTAAAATTTGTTGGGTGTTGTCGGTAGAGCCATCATTAACAAAAAGAAAACGATAACAATGGTTTTTCTGACAAAATTCTAAAACTGAATCAAATATCTTATCTAAGCATTCTGACTCATTATAAACCGGGAGGATTACTAAGACCTTCTCCATTGTCACCCTCAGAAGATAACCAGTGTATAGTGCAAGGCTTGGTTCAAAACAAGTTGCTTATGAAGATTTAGAATACACTCTGCCTGCTGAATAACCAATCCCTCATCTAATTAATCAACCAAAATTAACAATTCAAAATGGCAAAACTTTTGAGTCAAGCATCCTATCTGTTGGCTGCATACCAATTAAATCCGCTTAAATTTAGAACAGCTTCTCACTTTTTTAAGCAAGAGAATGTTTTAGCGATTACATAACGTACTCTGCTTGCGCTAACAATTTAATTCCTTAAGGAATTAAAAAAACGTTAATTGATAACCTAGAGGATAACGCATACTCCTGCCGTCAAAGTTTGGTGGTTGGCGTACCTGGGAAACCTCGACGAACCAACCAAACTTCTCAGCTATCTGTTTGCTAGTTACAGAAAAATTAGTAATCATTTGCTCGTTCTCTGTTTTAGGTATTATGCGAGTAAGACGATTGAGCGTAAAAGAAACAGAAGGTGCAACCAGAAATGTAATCGCACCTTTTTTGTCCACTTCGCCCATATAATGAGCGAGTGGACTGTTCGGGTCGAGTTCCCCCGACCCTTTATCTGTTATCAGTTGCTACATTTGGAGATTGCTATAAGGGCAAAAGACATCCTCACAGAACATGAAAGAGTTGGGGACAAAGCGAATGCATACATAGCAAACATACTTGTCTATAGGGTCTTCAATCGCCTCATTCCAGTCTTGCTCTGTTGGCTGATGGTTTAGGCTCTCATTGAGACAGCATGGGGGAAATACAGCTATTTTGAAGCCGTATTGAACAATTGCTATGCTGCGATCGCGCTGAATAACTCTGTGAATCATCTATTAGCAAGCCTGCCAGTAATCATTGGGGTCGTCATACGTACTGTACTTATAATCTTCCAAAAATCCTTGAAAAGATGGGTCAGACTGACTAATACCAGTAGCGAGGGAAAATTCAGTTTTGGTGCATTTTTCTGGAATTTCTTCGTGGCAGTAATTACACAGCACTAACCGACTACGGCAGCGGTATTTGATATTTTCTAGGTCTGAGCAGATTCTGCAATAGCTCATGTTATAGCTCCTACAAAAGAATCATGTTGTCTAGCGCTAGCTTGGTATTACAAGTAAAACAACTCTAACTGTTGATAAGGGCTTTGCTTCTGATTCCAAAGAGATGGGAACGATTTACGCTCTTTAGCTTTTGGGTCACCAGGGGCAGCAACGATAAATTCTTCACAGTCCTCTCCAAAAACTGGGATAATTGCTCTAGCAATTCCGTGCTGACAATAGCGAAGTTCAACATTGTATTGAGCTGCTTCTATCTTGAGTTGAGTTTCACAAGCAGTGCGATTGCCAGAGAAAATTGGTTTGATGGAACGATAAGGAACCCTACCCCCTCGTATCCGCCGCACTCTGTATAAGCGCCAAATAGCCTCTGAAAGTTCCAGCTCAAATAACTCTTTGGCTTCCTGGCTGAGCAGGTGGCGCTGAATCACAGATTTATGACCAGGACTGAGAGACTGCTTGGGGTTGAAGCATAAACTGACATATTCTAAATAGGCAGCACGAGCAGCTTCATAAGGCTGAAGTGTCCAACGTTGCTGTACAGATTTACCTCCACCCGATATTTGACTAAATGGGCAAAATGTGCAGGCGCTTAAATGAAACTCAGGAGTGACTTGAAACTTAGTTCCTACAAAATCTCTAACATAAGCTTCAATGTAAGCTCTACTTTTACCCTGTTCATACAAAGGAAATCGCTGTTCGTGATTGGCATGAATCTGGACAGCCTTCTTTACCCGATTGGATTCATCAGCATTGAATCCAATGAGTTTGGTACAACCAGGACACTCGCACTCATGCCACCTTTCAAGAATGCTAATTTTGAACTTCTCTGAACAGAATCGAGACTTTGAACTATATTGAGGAACGGTGGCAGAAATCAGCATTTCTTCTCCCAGTGACCAGTAAGGCTTTTGGGTGGTGGGTCGAATGTGGCAAATCTTAGGCGATCGCGTGTCACTCAAAACGACATAACCATCACGCAGACTTGAACTAGCTCTGGCTATTTGCACAGTCCGAATTTCCTGCTGTGCCAGCAACGGGAATATATAACGTTCCATTTGCTGTTTAACTAATACTGACTCATTTCCTGTTTGAGCAATCACCACGGCTTGTAAATCAAACTGTTGAGAAAAGGGATTTGTCAGATAGTCAATTAGCCAAGCTGTGCCGTCATAGCCCATGCCATAATGTTTAACTGCTCTCATATTTTCAGCAAAAATTGTTTACCAGCCTGCGTAGCGTCAGCTTGGTTTTCTTAAAAAAATCTCCTAGCCCCCATATACGGGGGCAGAATTACTATATTTGCGGAGTTTTAGAACAAACAGCCTTGATAAGCTTCAGGCTCATCGCTTTTCTTCTGACCCTTCTGACGGCGCTTCTTGATTGGCTCAAATTTCCACTGCTGCTCAGTATCGTGTTCAGTGTCAGCCAAGTACTCTTGCAC
>JBFLZA010000292.1:0-10602 GCA_040756535.1 Cyanobacteriota bacterium | reverse complement strand
TCGTGCCTTATTAATGAACTGGGAAAACAACCGTGTGGTTGAAGGCGGTTCAACGCTAACGATGCAATTGGTGAAAAACTTGTTTCTCAAGCCTGAGCGCAAGTTTAGCCGTAAAATCGCTGAAGCGGTGATGGCTATTCGCCTTGAGCAAATCTTCACCAAAGACCAGATTTTGGAAATGTACCTCAATCAAATCTATTGGGGTCACAACAATTACGGCATTCAAACAGCCGCCGAAAGCTACTTTTCCAAGTCAGCCGATCAACTCAACTTGGCAGAGTCAGCTATGCTGGCAGGATTGATTCAGTCTCCGGAAGAATATAGTCCTTTTGTTAACCTCAAAGTGGCAAAAGAGCGACAAGCTATTGTGTTAGACCGGATGCTAGTGTTGGGATGGATTACACCCGCCGAAGCCGAAGCTGCTCGTTCTGCCAAGCTGAACATCGGTAAGCTTACTTCTTGGCGGACTAGTAAACTGCCTTTTATCACAGAAGCCGTTGTTGCTGAGTTGAATGAGCGATTTGGTCGGGATGCTGTCCTCAAAGGTGGGATGCGAGTCCAGACGACTATTGATACCGAATTTCAGCAAATGGCAGAAGCGACGGTGGCTCGTTCCCATGCTAATATACGCTACCGTGGTCTTTATGCCGATCAAGTAGCACTAGCGGCCGTCGATCCCCGGACGCATTTTGTTAAAGCACTCGTCGGTGGAGTTAGCTACAAAAAGAGTCAGTTCAACCGGGCTATCCAATCCAAGCGTCAACCTGGGTCTGCCTTTAAGCCATTTGTTTACTACACAGCCTTTGCTAGTGGCAAATATGCACCCTCAACCACCGTCATGGATTCTCCAGTTCGCTATCGGGATGGTAGCGGTTGGTATTCTCCCCGAAACTACGGAGGCGGCTTTTCAGGAGCGGTAACAGTTAACACTGCCTTGATTCAGTCTCTTAATATTCCAGCCGTCAAGATTGGGAGGGCTGTTGGACTGGATAAAGTGATTGAAACGTGTCGCACTTTAGGGATTAAAAGCCCGATGGAACCCGTAACTTCCTTGCCCCTGGGAGCGATTGGGTTGACACCACTGGAAATGGCAGGAGCTTATGCCACTTTTGCCAGTAATGGTTGGCATTCTGATACAACGATTATTGTCCGAGTTACTGACACTACAGGTAATGTATTGCTCGACAATACCCCTAAACCTAGACTAGTCCTCGATCCTTGGGCGACGGCTTCTCTTAACAGCGTATTGCAAGGGGTAATTAATGGGGGTACAGGAAAAGCAGCACAAATCGGGCGTCCAGCAGCGGGTAAAACAGGAACAACCTCATCGGAGCGAGATGTTTGGTTTGTGGGGTATACACCTCAGTTAGCTACAGCCGTTTGGATTGGCAATGATAACAATAGACCTTTAGGAGGCGGGGCAACAGGTGGTGGATTTGCTGCACCGATTTGGCGAAACTTTATGCTTAAGGCGTTGAAGAATGAGCCAGTGCGACACTTCCCATCGGCCTCTAAGTTTAATCGACCTTAGAGCGCTTTGGGCGGTTAACACTCAGCTGTCAGCTATTTGATGCCATCGTCATACACTATCGCATCTACTCATAACAGGGTGAGTCAAGGATGAAAAGCTGATAGCTAGGCTCTCTTACTCCTAAAGAAAACTATCGTGCTAACAATATCTACACGCTAAGTATCTTCTATGCTTACACCAACAGTCTTGACACGGCGCTAAGGCTGACCAATCGTTTGAGAAAGCTCTAACATGGCTTTTCTATCTCTGCCTTCATGCGTTCCAATGTCATGTTCATTTGATCGAACATTTGCTGCGGTGTAATGCCAAACTGATTGAGCTGTGTCTGGAGTTGTTGTACGGTCATCTGAGCCATGAAATCATCTGATAACTCAAAGCGCTTCATAAAAATACGGTAGCGCTCCATTAAAGATTCCATCTGCTCGATATACATCTTTTTCCCTTCGCGGTCAAATTTGCCATAGCTGCCTCCCAATTGAATTAGGGATTGATAATCTTCAAACAGCTGCTTAGCTTCTTGTTGAACGATATCTGAATCAAAAAAACCCATTGCTCTTAATCTATATAACCGACGAGTGGGTTACATTGCTGCTTTTAGTCACATTCTAGTGCAGTGCTTGGCTTCCGCAAAATTCGGATTACCGTATTCTCGCATGAGCGCTTACCTCACTCAATCTCTCAAAGAGGGTACAAAGCTGTTATCGCAGTGGAGCTTAGCCCACTTTATTATTGAACTAAGCCAGTCCTAAGGGTAAAAGCCAGTATGTTGAGCAAGCCGAAAAATCGAAAGGTCGCTGCCATCCTAGCCTTTAGTGGGATAGTGATACCCGTTGCTGGATTCCACAAGTTTTATCTGGGGCAGCCTCTGTGGGGCATACTGTATCTACTGCTTTGGTGGACACCTATTCCTCGAATTGCCAGTGCAATTGAAGGAGTGTGGTATTTGTTACAAGAGCAAGCAGAGTTTGACCGTAATTTTAATTTTGGTGTCGATCCGGCTAGCTTGCCGGCACCGGCTCAATCTGCTGAAGTTGACCCCGCTCAAGTGGGAGCGATCGCAGATGCCCTGAGACAGCTCGATCGCTTGCGCCAAGATGGACTGATGTCCGAGTATGAATTTGAGCAAAAACGCCGCCAATTACTTGACCGCATCGCCTAATACTTATGGCAATGTTTAACTCGCTCCCCTCTACACCACAAAATAACCCGAATTGGCAAACGATTCGGGCACGACTTCAGAGTGACCCCTACTACCGACTGCAATCCGCCGAAGAAATTGCGATCGCAGTAGAACTCGGCATCAAAATCGATGTGAATCAAGCGAGTGTTGATGACTGGTTACGACTGCCAGGAATCTCCATTCATCAAGCGCGATCGCTGGTTGAACTTAGCGGTATGGGCGTTCAGTTTTATTGCTTAGAAGACCTTGCCGCCGCTCTAAGCGTACCAGCCCAGCGCCTCAAACCCTTGCAACCCATTTTAAATTTTTGTTACTACGATGCTGATAGTCTCGCAACCCCTCAGCAGGTTAACCCAAATACAGCGTCAGTAGAACAATTAACGAAAATTCCGGCAGTTGATTTGTTTCTAGCAAGAGCGATCGTCCAAAATCGCTTTGAGAGTGGCAATTACCGCAATCTTGCCGATTTTCAGCGACGCCTTTCCTTGAATCCTCAGCTAATATCTGAGTTAATGTACTACCTGCGGTTTTGAAAATTACTCTCCTGACTCCTGACTCCTGACTCCTGACTCCTGACTCCTATTTTTAAGTTAAGACTTGCCTTCTGGAAAGTTTCGCTCTCGCACTTCACGACTATAGTCCTGCACTGCCTGTGTGATAATCTGCCGCAAATTTACATAAGACTTGGCAAAGGGTGGTTTTCGTTCTGAAAGTCCCAGCACATCAGATGTAACCAGTACTTGTCCATCGCAGTGTGGACCTGCACCAATGCCAATGGTAGGAATAGGTAGTTTTTGGGTAATCCGCACTGCCAAATCATCAGGGATGTGTTCAAGAACGATCGCAAATGCACCCGCTTCATAAAGTGCGATCGCTTCTTGTAAAATTCGCTCACCCTCGTCTGCCGTTTTTCCCTGCTGTCGATAACCCAGTTGATGCACAGATTGAGGAGTTAAACCCACATGGCCCATCACCGGAATTCCAACTGAGGTTAACTGAGCCACAGTTTCGGCAACTTTAGGATATCCGCCCTCTAATTTCACTGCCTGGGCCCCAGTTTCCTTCAAAACTCGACCTGCCGAATGAATGGCTTGAGTGTAACTTTCTTGATAGCTCAAAAACGGCAAGTCACAAACGACTAACGCCCGTTTAACCCCTCGGCACACCGCTTTGGCGTGATGCAGCATTTCCTCCAGCGTCACTGGCAGCGTTGTTGGGTAACCCAAAGTGACCATCGCCAGAGAATCTCCGACCAAGATCACATCAACGCCAGCAGTATCTAATAACTGGGAAATGGCATAGTCCCAAGCCGTCAGCACGACAATTGGACGCCCTTGCTGCTTCCATTGGATTAATTGCTGGGTTGTGACTGCCATTGGTTCTAGGGTTGAGGTTGAATAGTTTACACGAAGAAAGAGGAAACGGGCGGTTTTAGCGTCACCGTTGATATCTATTATTTATTAGGAATTCCACAACCATCTAATCCACCAAGTGATGGATAACCATTTCTTACGGATTGCCGCGAGTAAAGGCTAAATGCGATCGCACTTGACCTGTAGTCTG
Source organism: Cyanobacteriota bacterium (assembly GCA_040756535.1). Taxonomy (GTDB): domain Bacteria; phylum Cyanobacteriota; class Cyanobacteriia; order Cyanobacteriales; family Coleofasciculaceae; genus JBFLZA01. The sequence goes on along the minus strand of JBFLZA010000292.1, from coordinate 6,328 downwards.
ACTGACCCAGGCTAACCCTTCCGTCGTTCCTACCCACAACTTGTTACCCGTGTCGGGAGATAGGGCAAGAACACGGCTGGAGGGAAGGTCGGGTACCTCACCTAATACAGCCCCACTATCGGGTTTTAATTTCAACACGCCGTTATCCGTACCTACCCAAACACTGCCATCTCGAGCGAAGCGCACGGAAGTAACATTGCGTCCTCGCAGGGGGGTGACAGAACGCAGAACTTGTCGCGTGTCTAGGTCAATGACGAGTAAACTGTTCGGAGTTCCAGCCCAGAGTAGACCATCGGGAGCTAAGGCCAGGGCCTGTACAGTAGTTCCAGGTAAATCGGTGATGCGAGCGGTGACAAAGGCACTGGCAGTATCCACACGCACAAGTCCATTGAGGGTTCCCACCCAAAGCTGACCATCCTGATCGAGAGTGAGGGCGTTAGCGCTGACACCAGGGAGTTCTTGCAAGGTTGTCATTAATAATCCCTGGTCAGGGCTGATTAAGGAAAGACCTTGATCGCTTCCTACCCACAGATAGCCTCGGCGGTCAATCAACATAGACAAGACCCGGTTCGAGGGTAAGGTAAAATTCTGTGCCGTCACTTCATTGCTGCGGGGGTCTACGCGCAGTAATCCTTCGTAAGTTCCCACCCAAATTCGTCCTACTTTATCTTGGGCTAAAGCTCCGATGGTGTAATTGGGAAGATTAATCCGAGCCAATACACGTCCGGTATTGGGATTAATTCTGGATAATCCCGTCCAAGAGCCCACCCACAGGTCACCTGTAAAGTCTGGCTGCAAGGCACTTACACGAAAATCAGTGGGTAGGGGTTGAGCCTCCTGGCGTAGGCGTTCGGGGGGCAATGGCTCATTTAATGGCGGGGGTGGGTCATTGGTATAAGGGAGAGCCGTCACTCCTTCGTTGCTGTTACTCTGTGCTAGAAACGAATCAGTATCAGTCTGCGCTGTTGCGCTTGACACTGGTAAATTTAAACCCAGTAGCGCGACACTGATGACAAAACCGATACGACGACTAAAAAGCGCCATCACCATTCTCCTTGCGTTCCCCTAGAATAAGCTTTTGCGTTATGCGATCGCTCCTTGGGGGGGTGCGCTTTGCTCAATCACTCCTTTTGGGCGGTGTTCAAAGCATTTCCCCTAGGCTTCGCCTTGCTTTCTATCTTAATGGGGAGTCTGATGGGTCTATAGTACTGTGTCCATAGTTGTACGGTTGGGCGTAGTTACATTGATTGCTTTTCTCTTGTTGATTAATAGACAAGCGTCAGGGCAGATTCGCCGCCACCGTGCATGAAAATCACTCTCTCCTGACTCCTGAATTCTGACCCCTGACCCCTGACCCCTGACCCCTGAATTCTGACTCCTGACTTCTGACTCCTATTTTCCCAGGAGGCACCCTGTTGCTACTGTCTTTATCCCTAAACGGTATAGTTCTTTATTTTTGTAATGAAATTTAATAAATTTTTGCAAATTTTCTAAAGATAACAAAAATTTATAAATTACTACAGAAGATTTGAATTCTAACTTATTGGATTCTTGGTATAGTTACAAAACAATAAAGAAATTAAGCATTGCCGATGCAGCTATGCGGGTTCCAAAAAATTGTCTTGATTGAGTCAATTTTGTGGTCAAATAGCAGAAGCTAGGTACTCCCTCCAAATTAAACAGTGGGAAGCTCGGGTGTGGTGTTGCACCCATAAAAAGGCTTATTTGACAAGCCTTTTTAAAAGATTCTTGTTCCGAAAATCAGGGCAAAATCTACAACCCTTGCCAATCAATTTCACCTGTTGCAACATTCAGTCGTTCCTAAGGAAGGAAAACATGTCTTACTCACAAACCAGGACTCAGTCCAAAGCTGGGTATGATGCCGGGGTAAAAGATTATAAATTAACTTATTACACACCGGACTACACTCCTAAAGATACCGATATCCTGGCAGCTTTTCGTGTGACGCCACAGCCTGGGGTTCCTCCAGAAGAAGCAGGTGCTGCTGTTGCGGCTGAATCTTCCACGGGTACTTGGACGACTGTGTGGACAGACTTGCTGACTGACCTCGATCGCTATAAGGGTCGTTGCTACGATATCGAACCGGTTCCCGGTGAAGATAATCAGTTCATTGCGTTCATCGCCTATCCTTTGGATCTGTTTGAAGAAGGCTCTGTCACCAACTTGCTCACCTCTTTGGTGGGTAACGTATTTGGTTTCAAAGCCCTACGTGCACTGCGCTTGGAAGATCTTCGGATTCCGATCGCTTACATGAAAACGTTCCAAGGCCCACCTCACGGGATTACCGTTGAGCGTGACAAGCTGAACAAGTACGGTCGTCCTCTGCTCGGTTGTACGATTAAGCCCAAGCTGGGTCTGTCAGCGAAGAACTACGGTCGTGCGGTTTATGAGTGTCTGCGCGGTGGTCTAGACTTCACCAAAGACGACGAAAACATCAACTCCCAGCCCTTCATGCGCTGGCGCGATCGCTTCCTGTTTGTACAAGAAGCCATCGAAAAAGCACAGGCTGAAACCGGTGAAATCAAAGGTCACTACCTCAACGTCACCGCCCCCACCTGTGAAGAAATGATGGAGCGTGCTGAGTTCGCTAAGGAAATCAAGACGCCCATCATCATGCACGACTACCTCACCGGTGGTTTCACCGCTAACACCAGCTTGGCTAAGTGGTGCCGCCGCAACGGTATGCTGCTACACATTCACCGTGCGATGCACGCTGTAATCGACCGTCAGAAGAACCACGGTATCCACTTCCGCGTACTCGCCAAGTGTCTGCGGATGTCTGGTGGTGACCACCTCCACTCCGGTACTGTCGTCGGTAAGCTGGAAGGCGAGAAAGGCATCACCATGGGCTTCGTTGACCTGATGCGCGAAGACCACATTGAACAAGACCGCGCACGGGGTATTTACTTCACTCAAGACTGGGCTTCCATGCCTGGAGTAATGCCGGTGGCTTCCGGTGGTATCCACGTTTGGCACATGCCTGCATTGGTGGAAATCTTTGGTGATGATTCCTGCCTCCAGTTTGGTGGTGGTACTCTGGGTCACCCATGGGGTAATGCTCCTGGCGCTACTGCTAACCGTGTTGCTTTAGAAGCTTGTATCCAAGCTCGTAACGAAGGCCGTAACCTGATGCGCGAAGGCGGCGATGTTATCCGTGAAGCTTGCAAGTGGAGTCCTGAGTTGGCGGCGGCTTGCGAACTGTGGAAGGAAATCAAGTTCGAGTTTGAAGCAGTGGACACCGTCTGATCAAGCGTGGAGTGTAAAGTGTGAAGTATGAATCGTCATACTTCATACTTAATACTTCATACTTCAAAAGGTTGGGGTCAGAAGATGGATTTAAAACGAGTTGCCAAGGATGCTGCCAAGACGTTGAGCAGTTATATGACCTATCAAGCACTGCGGGTTGTATTGGAGCAATTAAGGGAAACTGACCCTCCTCAGTCACTTTGGTTGCATGGTTTCTCTTCACGGATCAGCGTCCAAGATGGAGAAGCTTTTATCCGAGCTCTACTTCTGGAGAAGCAAGACCTAGCGTTTCGGATTATGACCGTGCGAGAGCATCTAGCAGAGGAAGTGGCAGACTTCTTACCAGAAATGGTTCGGGCTGGCATCCAGCAGTCGAATATGGAACATCGGCGTCAGCATCTGGAGCGGATTACGCAATTCACTATCTCTGAACCCCCATCCCATCCCGAACAGTCAACCGACTTGGAAGGATAATTAACGCAATCCATTCGGCGTACCCCTATCGCCACTTATTGCACACCCATACTTCAATAAACCAACCTAACCCATGCAAACTTTACCGAAAGAGCGTCGTTACGAAACCCTTTCCTATTTGCCAGCACTGACTGACGCTCAAATTGCCAAGCAGGTTCAGTACATTTTGGATCAAGGTTACATCCCTGCGGTGGAATTCAGCGAAGACTCAGAACCGGAACAGCACTACTGGACACTGTGGAAACTCCCCCTGTTCAAGGCTCGCTCAGTTCCAGAAGTAATGGCTGAAGTAGATGCTTGCCGTTCTGACTACCGCACCTCTTATATCCGTGTGGTGGGTTTTGATAACGTGAAGCAGTGCCAAGTGCTCAGCTTCATTATTCATAAGCCCAATGCTAACACCCGCACTCGCTACTAATAGGTTTTTCAGTTAGAACTTCCCTGTTTTTGGGATTGATCAGGAGAGGTGGTTCAGCTACCTCTCTTTTTTGTTACGAGGATAGGGTTTGTCCTGCGATCGCATCTATAGCAGTTATCGTTTGCATAGAATACAGTAAGGGCACGGCATTGCCCATGCGTGTCAACTTAAGCAACAAATAGCTTGCTGGTTAGGTTTTACAGTCCGCCGTGAACTCAAGTTCACGGCTAATAGCTTAAGTCCATTAAAATGGAATGAATTTTATATTTCCTATTAGTCATCTTTAGATGACTTTGGCTATTAGCCTGGAACTTAAGTTCCAGGCGGGTCAGGCGTTTCACGTTAAATTGACACCAATGGGCATTGCCGTGCCCCTAGAAACAATTCAATTGAGAACTGCTATATAATTTGAACTGATGAGACAGTACTTTATAGCCTACAGATAGCTTTGAGAACTTGTAGAATCTGGATTGAAGGTTCAGACTCCATCAGATTTAGGAAGGGCATTAACTGATAAGTCGGTCGGTCTCCCTGCTTGATGTATACAAACTGATAACGCGTTCCGTTCGTTGTCAGACCCCAAACTGATGCTTGACGCTCTAAACTTTTATAGGCATAGGTAAGCAATTGAGCTAAACCCCCTAAGGGGTCAACCTCACTATTTTTAGATTCAATCACTAAAACCCAAAATGGTATATCACTGGTTGTTTGTATAGTTTTGTTTACGGCTAAGATATCGAGTCTTCCTGTAATAGTCGTGTCTTCATCTACGATCTTGATTCGAGCAATGTTCTCTTCCAAGCTAATCTTGATAGGAGAGCGATAGAAGCCAGCCAGCCGTAATAAAGGAAATGTAGTTAGAGCTTTGACCATTCCTTCAATGACTTGACTTTCTGCAAGATAGTTATCAAAGTCATCCCGAATTTGTACAAGTTCCTGCTGTTCAAATTCTGTTAGAGGTTCTAGGGATAGTAAAGAGGTGAAAGAGGGATTGTACTGTCTCTGGAAGCCTAAAAGCCTATGAACATGATTTAGAGTTAGCTCTTTAGCGTTGAGAATTGTCATGGATTGAGTTTGTCTTTTGGTTAGAGTTATTTACTGCTTCTATTGACAAACGCTACCATGTCTGCATTGTAGAGAGTTGCGATCGCACTGACTCCCACGCTAGGCGATCGCGCTTGCCTTCCATTTAATCCCCTTAGTGTCCTTGGCGTTTCTTAAGCTCTTCTCTCACTTCTTGAAGCTTTTCGATCGCAATATTTTTTGCAGCCTCATACTCTTCCTCAGTCTGATGTTCTCCCCATTGCTTACCTGTTACACGCTTAACGTGACCGAAAATGCCATTGAATAAAATATCCGAGTTCTTAGGCTCCTTCTTCTCAGAAGGAAAATTGAGTGATTTTAGAGATTGTTCAATCAAACTTCTTCCCTTGCTGCCATCTGGAACTAAAATTTTGTCAAACAAGATGCCATTAATAGCTTGATTGATTTGCTTGCGATAATATTGCTGGCGATCTTTCTTTTCTTCATCAGGACGGAAAGAAACCAGCTGCTGGTAGGGAATATCTATCTTTTGTTCTTCTACCTGCAATCCTTCTATTGCAAGTTGATAAAATTCAGGAGCTAAATCTTTTAGTCTCTGACCGCGAGAGGTTATAATTTCGCCTTCTGCATCCTTAGCCAGACCTTTCCGTCTCAATGCTTCCCGTTCGCGGAACTCAGCAATTGAGATGTATTCACCATCTATCAGTAGATACCACTCAAGTCCTACATGACCCTTAAATTGAGTAAAAATTCTCTCGCTTGTGGGAGATTTTCTGGCAGGTGTATCTTTGGGAATATCGACTTCCAAAGGAGTTACTTGAAGTTTTCCATTGCCTATTACATCTTCAATAACGAAGTAATGTCTCTGCTCTTTTCCGTCAGTGTTAAAAAATTTTACGGTGACCTGATCGCCTTTTTCTAAATTATTAGTACTGTTTAAATGTAAGACCTGATCGCCTGCTTGGTAATCCTCTGTCAGGAGTCGATGCCGTCGAACTTCTTCTTGTTCTTCATCTTCTTCCTCTTCAATGGGTGCAGATTCTTCTCCGATCCGGAATTTTCCAAACAATTCAGCAATTCCCAAAGCTTCATGGGTGACAACAACTGCCAGATTGTCAGCCTTAA
>JBFLZA010000291.1:0-10602 GCA_040756535.1 Cyanobacteriota bacterium | reverse complement strand
TTGCCGGAACTCGCTCACCCCAACTGGAGCTAACAAGGGAATGTTCTCGTTCTTGGCAATGAGCTAAGATATATGACCCTAGTACCAAGACAGGAAACCGACCCTCAAAGTTTACCCTTTTCTTACCTGTTGGCATTGTCGCATCGACTTAACTTCGAGGGAACACATCAGTCCCTCCAACCTCAGCTCCAATCTGCGAGTGATTGGCTCTTTCAGCTAACAGACTCTATTACCAAAACGACTGGCAAAGACCATAAGGATATCTTCTCCCCTGCCGCCCGGTTGCATCCCGTGACGAACAAGGCTTATGAATGGGGGCAAATGTGGCTGCACCCCATCATTGATTACTCAATTCCCCCGAACCAAGTTTATCAGCGCCTCCCAGCTTGGCAGTTGTTGGAGAAATCTGCTGATTCGCTAAAACTAGACCCCAATCAACAACCTGTAGTCATGATTGCCGCAGGAGGATATGGTGAGGCTGGAGCTTCAAAGCCAGGTGAGGACAATTTTCCAGTGCCCTCTGCTGTAAGGTTCTGGCGTTCTCAGGAAAATCCCCCCGATGAGCGTCGAATGCTCCCAGGTGGAGAAGCTCATGCCTACATGATTCATCATCTTCTAAATCAGCGACTTGTTGTTCCAATTCCAGATCTCTGGTTGATTGGAGTAGCAGCATTTTTAGGGAAGGGAGTAGTACTGATATTAGAGAACGAAAAAGGGGAAAGGAAAAAGGGGAAAGGAAAGCATCTACTCTTTCTTTTCCCTTCGGGAAGTGGCAAGTGGGTGTTGCTGAGTGGTGCCACAGCAATTTATGGCTTGGCTAGCTTACAGCTTTACATCACTGCCTCTGTGCTACTGCCTGTATTAATGCCAGTAGCAACTTTTTGGACGTATATTCTTTTATCTCAATTAAAAAGGAAGCCTCATGTCTCAATTCAAGTGGGTGTTCCCAACTTTACTCGTTACAGCCCTCATTACTAGTGTGCCAACTGGCCCAAATCAAATCGCTGAAGCACAAACAAGCCTTTCTGGCTCTAAGGAGAGTTTCTCTGGGACTTTCACAAAAGATAATAAGCCATCGGGAGACAATAAGGAGCCTATAGTACAAAGAATAGGAGGTCCACGCAACAACAATCCCCCACGAGGAGACAATCCGGCTCCTGTTGGAGGGCGAACGGGAACATCACGCGGCAGCAATCCTTGGAAGATTGTTTTTGAATCTGTCCCTAAAGATAATGAACCTCCTTTGCCGCCTGGAACTGCTGCTCCCCGTCCAATGGGCAATGTCTGTGCGATCGCACCGAAAGCGATCGGCAATAATATGGAAGTTTGGAATGAACGTCCTCTATTTATCTGGGCAGGGCCATTTAAACGCATTGAACTGCGTCGTGTAGGCAGCGATCAGGTGTTGTGGAGTAAAGCCTTAGACAGACAAAACAAAATTCTGTATGACGGAGAAGCGCTCCAGCCCGGTCAAACCTATGAGTGGAGCCTGTTTTTCAGTCCTGAAGCTGACTTTCCGCCGTTCAGAACGGAAACGTTCCGAGTGATGGATACCCAAAAGCGCGATCGCATCAAGCAAGACTTGCAGCGTTTGGACGAAACCCTGAAGAACAAAAAAGCCTCAGCCGAAGAAATCGCTAGACAACACGCCCTATATTTTGTCCGACAGCAGCTTTGGTTGGATGCTTTGCAGGAAGCCTATACTGTGGAAAATCCTTCACCAGCACTGACTCAGCTAATTCAATCTATGCCCAAGGAGATTTGTCCCAAGCCATCGGGTCAAAATTCAGTTCAACGACGCTAGTTGATGATGAATTGGGAGACAAAAAGCCATTGGTCATCTTTGGAAAATGCGATCGCCTTGGACAGTAATCTCCAAAGCCATCGCCATGGGTTGAGGCGGTGATTACGCCTTCAACCCGCTCCCGCCTCATAAACACACATTATGTGATTTCTGTCAACCTTAGGGAATTGACACTCTAGCCATCGCGCAAAACAATAAAATGACGCTTGGGCCGACTAATAATTCCTTCTCGCTCGAACTGATTTAAGAGCCGCGTTACCGTGACTCGCGTCGTACCGATTGATTCTGCGATCGCTTGATGGGTTAACCTCAAGTCAATCAGCATCCCGGATGGAACTGAACGACCAAATTTCCGTGCTAACCAGAGCAAAAGTTGCTGTAAGCGGCAGTGCATCGGCTCATTGCGAACAATACTTAAGAGTTCTTCGGATTGTTGGATGTGTGATAAAAGCGCATTGATTGCTCGCTGACACTGGTGACTAGGAATTAATTCCACTTCCACACTCGTCAAACACTCAATTTGATAAGGCTGAATCCGAGATAAAGGTTGACCCACTACATCTCCTGGCCCCCAATATCCTAGCGTTGTCGGTGTTCCATCCTCATTCCAAGTTAAGGTTCTGACTGCCCCCCAAGTAATATGCCACAGCACATCGCTTTGTAGTGGAATTAAATCACGGCAGCTAAAGCTACGCTGCACCAAATCAGTTGGTGAGCTAAGAGTATAAGTTGGAAGATTCATAAAAGCTGGGTGTTAAAAGAAATCAAGCTGAATAGGTCAACTGAAGACACAAAGCAACTACAGGCCGGTTAAAGATTGCTTTTGCCGCCTCATCCACCAGCGCTCTGGCGTGAGTTCGGGGTCTTCATCAATATATAGAGGCATAAAAGGCGTTCTTGCTGGAGGGGTTGGCCTGTTTTCTTTTGGCGTTTGAGGAGTTTTGTTCTTTTGCATTGGTAATCACCTCACTAAGTTTGTATCATCCTGATCACAATCAGTATCAAGCAATTGAGAATAATTCTTAATTACTCCCACGTATAGCTAGATGTACAGACACACTAGGGTTACAGGTCTGCTTAACTAGCAATTACTTATGATTGGTAGAAAGATAGGCTACTCTCTGCGATCACTTCAAACTCTCAGCAAGTTGATAGTTGCTTTTTTCTCATTGCTGAGATAGTACTAATTTCAGTACTTAGCATTAGATTTTGCCCAGGCTTTTGATAAATTTTTTTAGGAGATAAGTCAAGAAGATTCAGCAGCATACTAAAGGTGAGATTTCTTGCTCTTGCCGCCATTAGCGGGTTTTGTTGATAGGTTTAACGTCTTGGGGTTTTGTGAGCGTTCTTGAACCCACCTTGAGCTGTATCTGTTGGCGCATCCTAGTTGTTTTTCCAGTCTGTAGTCAGTTAGCAATGAAGGTGATTACAAAGTTCTTCATAGACTTATGATAATCATCTTTACATTCCTTAGCAAAACTAGAGAAATATCTAGGATTTGCTTACACTCCTTATGAAGTAACTCATTTAAAACAGAGTGAAAACATCTATCTTAAGGTAGAAATTAATACTTACATATCACAGAGTACTCAGCTGAGTTGGAAAACCTATTACAGAATTGGTTCAGGGAGTTACTGGGGGAATCCACTCGCTCTCGCGCGATCGCACAGCTTAGTATCGTATTGCTGAACGCGCTCCTGCGGCTTTGGCGTCTTCAATCACTCACCAGTCCCACCAGGCACCCACGCATCCAGTCACCATTAAACAGTTCAAACACTTTGATCAATAATATTAATCCCCATGGGGGGCATGAGAATCAAATTCTGATAACTATACATCAACAAGCTCATAGAAAAATCGGCGGGAAGCCCCTGTGCTTCTAGCCGCCGATTTTGGCTAGTGGCTAGCACCTAAAAACTACTAGCTACTAACAGTAAATCCCACGACTAAAGTGCCGGGAATGGGTTTAATCGCGTCAGTGCCATTCGTTCTATACAGATTCAACTAAAGGCTTCTCATTAGATTGATTCTCAACTGAATTAGTGGTTAGAACATTTTCTTCAAGAATCGGCTTGCGAGACGCCAAATCAAACCGATAGCCATGCGGCAGAATATGCAGCCTGACGCCGCAAAGCGCCAAATCCTCATCCTTTAAGATGCTGTTGAGGTTGGTGTGGGTAATCTCAGATACATCGATAACCGTAACCGCACCTTCCCCAACCACTTCAAACTGATTGTTATTGACTACGACTGCTGTATTTTCATCAATGCCAAACCCTAAGTTGACAGGCTGCTGAGCGACGGCAGAAAGTAAGCGCCCTATACGTCCTCGCTGTGCAAAATGCTGATCAATGACTACCCCTGGGAGGAAAGCCATACCGGGTTCCATTTCTACAATCTCAATGCGCGGATTGGTTTCAGAGTCTCCGTCCACAATCATCATGTCGGGCATCATGGCAGCTCCCGCGCTTGTGCCCCCAATCACAAGTCCTTCAGAGAGCCGTTTATGGAGAAGTTTATCGATCTCGGTATCCTTAAGAACGCTAGAGATACGAGCTTGATTGCCACCGGTAAAAAATACGCCAGTCGCCTTTTCAATGGCTTCTAAATAGCTAGATGAACTAGCATCTTCTCGCTCCACCGTATCAACGATGCGAACTTCTTCAACTCCCAACCGTTCAAACACTCGGAGATAGTCATCTCCCACTTCTCTCGGCAGTTCCGTCGCCACTGTCATGACGACAATTCGAGCATTGACTCCTCCAGCTCGTCGCACGAATTCCCGAAGAACTGTGCAGTCTCCACTCTTGTCCTCTGCTCCGCCAATAATTACTAATTGTCTATTAAACTGACTTGCCGCCATATCACCCTCAGCTTTTTATAGATTAATTTCCATTAAGCCTGACAAATTTGAGAGCTAACCCATTCCAACGGTAGATTTTTATACAAATAATAAGAAAGATTTGAATACAAAAAAAAGACCCTCAATCTAAGGGCCTACCTGAAAACATCGTCAGGTCAAGTGAGATATTTCTTTGTAATTACCAAACGAAAGTTGGCTTAAAACTAGATTGCCTTTTTTTGTGCATTCGATTTCAGTTGTTTAGGATAGGCTATAGTGGTTCTCCTGCTTGCTAGCAATCAAGTTTTTTAATAAGATATAGGCCCGTTCTAGGGGAAAATGCTTAGGTCTCCCGTTAGAAACAATCTGGTACTCATCGCTGTACGGACCATCACCATAACCAGAAATTAGTTTGAGGTGGAACGCTTCTTCTGCAAGTTTTCGGACTTCATCTCTAAGAGGAGTTTTTGTGGTATTCATAAATCCTGCTGCCTCCTACAGGCTTTCTTCTATTTATTCACTAACGTGCATTTCTCTTGCCTCTTTCAAAAGATGTATCATATGATACAAAATTCTCTTTCTGGGGGTTGGCCAGCAATCCTACTCATTTGAACGAGAAGCAAGAGCGCTTTTTAGTCCAATGGGACTAACCCTTCTAACGTCACTTTTGCGTTAGTTTGATTGGTGCGAGAGCGCCTAGCCGTACTGTCCAATGCGGTGATTGGATAGGAGAAGCCTCTTGGTAAGAAAAGCCCTATCGACGCTCTTGAGGGTTAGCGGTGAATCAGGCTGAGGAATTCACGCATCGCGATGCGCCTATCCCTTTAAGCCTAGTATTGAGTTGCAGTCCTGGTTACTATCTTCTCCTGATTGGGGCCATTCAAACTTCTTTTATTGTCTCTTATAAAAATTCTTCACAATTAGGGAGGCATACCCCCTTTTAGATGTCCTCAGATAGAGGAAAACTGAGTGGCAATTAAGATAAGTTCAAGTTTATTAAGCAAGTTAAAGTCGGGTTGAGAGACCAACCGCTTAGCCTGAATCAATCAGCTAAAGCGGTGACGCCTTAGCTTAAACGCGACTCAGGAATATAACAAGGTTTCTGCTTAAGGGCGACTGATTTTGTCACTTCTTGAGTGTTTAGCGATTTGGAGATATTAAATGCTTTTAGACATCAGCACCGATGCTCTTCGCATCAATGCTAGAAAAACCGATGCTTTCGATATTTTTAACCTCAAGTACTATATCGGATCAAATCCCTATTTAGATACAGCCGCTTTAGTCTTTGATTTTGCTGTGACTGGGCATCTACAGCCGTTAACGATTGAGGAGTATGTCTCTAAGGTTGGCGATCGCTTCCCGCAAGTAGGCGATCAAACCTACGACTCCTACGCCCATCTGTTTGCCCGAACCGTCTCAGAAGTCGGCAAACTCGACCTAGGGCTGCACCTCAATCGCTGCAATATAAAACCCTGCCCGGATTATGCCAGGATTGGTGTTACAGCCCTCCATGCCCGTACCCAACGAGCTGTAGTTTACGCCGTTTGGGACTGGTTTGAAGCAATCACTCAAGGAGAGGAATTCATCTTTGAGGAGCAGATCAAAATCCTTCAGGAGATTTTCCGGCGCTCTGTTTACGGAGGGCCAACAGTCTACGCTCTGCTGCGTACTGCCTGTGAGAAAGGCATTCCCACATTTTATCTGTGGGAAGAGGGACTAATGCAATATGGCTATGGGAAAAAACAGGTTCGCGGTATAGCAACGACCTTTGACACCGATAGCCATTTGGATTCAGACTTTACCACCCGCAAGGATGACTGTAAGGCCGTTTTAAGTACGATGGGCTTTCCCGTACCGAAAGGGGATGTCGTCGTCTCATCCAAGGAAGCTATAGTCGTCGCCGAAAAGATTGGCTACCCGGTAGCCGTTAAGCCTGTCGCCGGCCATAAAGGAATTGGGGTAACTGCTGAGGTACAAAATGAGGATGAATTGATATTTGCCTTTGACAGGGCAGTCGAAGCCATTCCTGAGAACCAAGTGACTGAGGTGATTGTAGAGAAGAGCATTCAGGGGTCAGATTTTCGTTTACTCTGTGTCAATGGTAGATTTGTCGCGGCAACTGAACGCCGTCCCGCCTCTGTTGTGGGTGATGGACACTCAACGATCGCTGAGTTAATCCGGCGGGAAAACCGAAAGCCAGAACGTTCCGACTCACCCACCTCACCCATGGGTAAAATTCAGTGGGATGAGTCGATGGAACGGTACTTAGAGGAACAAGGTTTATCAACAGACACTGTGATTGAACAAGGCCGCACAGTCTATTTACGCAAAGTCGCAAATCTATCCTCTGGCGGGTTAAGCATTGATGCCACCCGCACGCTTCACCCGGATAATATCATCTTGGCGCAAGACATTGCTCAGCATTTCCGGCTCACTTGCCTGGGTATTGATGTCATTGCCTCAAGTCTCGGCAAATCTTGGAAAGCTGGCGAATTTGCCATTATTGAAATTAACGCTGCTCCAGGCATTTCTATGCATCTTAGACCCGCTATGGGTGAGAGTGTCGATGTGCCCTGCCATATTCTGGAAACCTTCTTTGCATCCGGTAAAGAGGCAAGGATACCCATGATCACCTTCAACCAGATTACAGTTCCAGAACTGCAAGAAACCATTGACCATATTCTGCTCCAACACCCAGACTGGACAATTGGTGCAGTGTGTCGGGATGCCGTCTTTGTTAATCGCTCAGAAAAAGCCCTGCATCCGGACTACAACACCAACGTGCAAAACCTGCTACGCAATCCCAAGCTAGACTTGTTGATTACTGAGTATCGGGAAGAGGTGTTGGAACGGGATGGGATGTTTTATTACGGCAGCAACATGGTCGTTCTGGATAATCCCACGGAAACGGAGATGATGCTGATGCGAGATATCTTTGATGACTCAACCGTCATTGTTAGGGAAGGAAATGACGTTTCAATTCGGCACAAGGGTTTGATCGAACAGTACACGCTAGGTGAAAATGAACCTTTTACCCGTGTCCACTTAAAGGAAATCGGGACAGTTTTGTAATTGAAGGCTCCAAGGCAGGTGGCTCCAGGGCAGAAGGTAAGGAGTTGTCAGTACGTCTCGCGGCTGTCCCCACCTTCAAACCCTTGCTCCCTTTCGATCGCCATCTGCCATCTGCCATCTGCCTTTTCTGGTCAACAAGCGCTATCTTAATGACAACTATAAAGTTATGTGAAATGGTATAATCCAGTGCCCTTGTAGTTAAGGGCAATTCAGTCATAGGAGCCGCCTTTATGAATTCAGAAAAGCCAAGTGAAACAACCGACTCAACGGCAGAAGTACCCCAGAATTTATACCGTCGCCCCAACAAGCCTAAACCTCCAGAACCCAAACAGCAACAAACACTTGAGAGTGCCACGAATGACGCAGGAGAAGTCTTTAACGCTGGAGATAAGATCAGTGTCACGTCGCCTTGGGGTGAGCAAGCGATCGCAGAAATTACGGGCTTCTACCAAGATAACTCCGGTCAAGCTTGGGCGCAGTACACTCCCAATGAGATTCGTGAAGGCTGGACTTGGGAAACTGGATCGATCCGGGCAGCGTTGCTATTAAAGAGTTAATACACGCTCAGTAGTCTTTTGAAGAAGAATACAGAGGTCAGAATACAGAAGTCAGAATGATGTTGAGACGGGGATTGGCAACCCCGCCTTTCACAAGATCGCTGCCTTATTGGCAGGGGCTTCTAACCCTTGTGGATTCATCCGTAGGAGTCGGAGCCTCCTAACTCCTGGCTCCTGACTCCTGAATTCTTTTTGGTGATTTCTCCCCTTTCCCCTTTAAGTGTGAAACGGTACTGCTAGCAAGGGGAGTAATGCTAAAAGTACGCAACTCCAAGTCCATGAGATTGGCTCAGTCATCGGTTCTGGTTCTTCCAAAAGAGCCTCGATTCTTTCCTGTAAGCGGTTTTGAGGGGTAGTACGGCTAAACGCAGCACAGAAACTTTCCGATGCCAGCATTGGGGCACTCACTACTGTAAGTAGAGATTCTGCCAAGAGCAAGCTATCCACTCGCTGTGCAGCAAACGCATCAGCCCGAAGTTCCCGTAATATCATCAGTTCTTGCCATAATGCTTCTGTATTCGGCAACCAAGCTGTGATTTGACGCAACCAACCCAGCCAGAAAAACCAGAAGGTATCCCGATAGTAGTAATGCGCTCGCTCGTGGGTTAAAACCGCTTCTAGATGTTCCGGTGTTAGGGTTTGCAAGAGTCCTCGACTCACCACAAGTTCCGGGTGCCAAAAACCAATCTGGGCGCTAAATAGCAGAGCATTGTCCAGAAGACGCGCTGATTCACCTTCAATCTCTATCTGAGGATAGCTGCGAACCTGCCGCAGAGACTTCCATCCCTCAATTGCTAGCTTCACCCAGAAAAAGACGGATAAAACCACCCATCCTAAAACGACAAAGTAGCTTAACCAATCCGTCTGCAAGCCAATCATTTGCCCCTGCGGCCCCATGCATAGCACTGCGATCGCAGTTGTAAGCAAAAGTAGGGGAGGTAACAGAAATAATAACAGCGATCGCTGCCAGCGCTGCCTCCAGTTTCCTGTTGATAAAGTCCAACAGCATCGAAGGAATAGCGCAATGCTCAAAGCTGTCAAAATCATAATTAAATGCATTACTTTTGCTCCTCCCTGGCTCGACGTACTGCTTGCAGGCGACTTGCGATCGCCTGAATTTGATCTAAACTGGCTGCATCCAGGCTATCGGCAAAGGCTGCAACCACATCCGGGTTACCCACGGCTAGAAACTGATTGAGTTGCTCGTGCGCTTTGAGTACCTGTGCCTGTTCCCGTGAGATTAACGGTTTCCAGGTGAAGGCACGTTCGTCTTTTTCGCAAGCCAGCCATCCTTTTTGCGTGAGGCGACGCAGTACCGTTGTTACAGAAGTGTAGGCTAATTCGCGATCGGGGTCAGCCAAAATGCGATCGTGTACATCTTTCACTGTGGCACAACCAAGTTCCCAGATAATCTGCAAAATCTCTGTTTCCAAGGGGCCGAGGGAAAGTTGTTTCGGACGGTAATCGGGCAAAGGGGCCATAAATCGTTATTCGTTGTTAGGAGCAATTAATTCGCGAAGTATGACAGGCTGTCTTTTGACATCAAGAGCTACTTAACTCACAATTGGTTATTGTATCTGCATCTGTATACTTAAAAACAATATTTTGACTTTCTTTCTAAGAGTATATGCTCCTAGATTTATTTGGGAATGATCAGCAGTCATTTTAAAAAAAGTATGACTTGCTTTTACCGAATTATCTTCAGCTTTGGCATGGCATTGGTTCTTAGTTTCATGCCGCTGGTAGCTCAAGCAAAAGCTGCAACACATACCAATGAGTTCATGAGTGCGATTGAGTTTTTTAATTTGGGTGTAGAAGAAACTCAACGCGAAAAATACGAGCAATCCCTTGAGGATTTTACCCAAGCGATTGACCGAGATAACACCTTTGCTGCGGCTTATAGTAATCGGTGTTTCGTTGACCTTAAGCTAGGAAATTACACCAAAGCGGCTGAAGATTGTACGGCGGCACTACAACTCAATCCCCATAATATAGAAGCGTATCTCAATCGAGGTCTAGCTTACTACCGAATGGGGAATCATCCAGAAGCAATTGCGGAGTATAGCCAGATTATAGAGCGACAACCGGATGAGTTTCGCGCTTACTATAATCGGGGATTAGCGCGTTTTGAACTCAAGGATTACGAAGGTGCGATCGCAGATTACAATCAGGCGTTGAGCAAGAGGGATGAACTCTCGGATGCTGAACGGGTGGATATCTATAATGAACGAGGTTTGGCGCAGATGATGTTGGAGAACCAAGAGGATGCGATCGCAGATTTTTCTCTAGCCATTAATCTGGATGATAGTAATCATCGAGCCTTCTAC
>JBFLZA010000290.1:0-10620 GCA_040756535.1 Cyanobacteriota bacterium | reverse complement strand
TCATCAACAACAAGCGGTGGGCATCCTGCACTAATTCCATGCCATAAAACGCCTGCTGCCGTTGAAACACCTGGTCAGCTTCCGAGAGGGTAAACAAATCATCCGTGCGCTGTTTAATATAACGGTCAGCCGCAATCAAAAACCCTCCCGTTCCCGCTGCTGGGTCTTGGATTAGTTCCCCGGCTTGCGGTTTAATCAAGGACACTATGCAGTCAATCAGCGGACGCGGTGTAAAATACTGCCCTGCCCCGGACTTCTTCTCACTGGCATTCTTTTCTAATAGCCCCTCGTAGAGGTCGCCTAACCCCTCCTCCTTGGCAGAGTACCAGTCCAACTTATCAATACTTTCGACCAGCTTACTTAAAATACGGGGTTGTTTCAGCGCCGTTTGAGCATTAGCAAAAATCGCCTGCACCCGTAGCGATGAAGCTTTAGAACCCAATTCCAGCAGCAGAGAGCGATAGAATGTCAATTGTTCTATCCCCTCTTTCGCCGTCAAATCTGTCCAGCGCATCCCTTGGGGCAATTGGTCTTCCACCCCCGTCTCCTGCGCCATCTTGAGAAACAGCAGGTAGGTTAGTTCGGTGACGTATTGCAGGTAAGTAATGCCATCATCCCGCAGGACGTGGCACAAATTCCACAGTTTTTGGACAATATCGGTCGTTACGTTCATACCTTACTCATGACTTTAAGCGCATCCCTCAACATATTCGACTTCAGGCAGTCTACCCGATCGAAATTGCTTAACACGCCTGCCATCCGTCTCGAACACCAAACGATACTGTCGATCAGACGTGTCGTTAGGGATAAACGTCAGATAGTGACCACCCTGGACGTATTCATGAGGAGTTATGCGGACTGCGTAAAGTGATTTAATCCGGTTTTCGGAATCGCCAATTTTTGCACCGCTGATAGTGGTGATACGACTTTTGCCGTAAATGTCCACTCTCGCAATTTTCCCATCAATGACCATAAAGGAAATATCCGTTGGTCCCCCCTGCGGCTTTACATACCAGCAATTGTCAAGCTTGTCCCCTTGCGAGACTAGCCGAGTCCGAGCGGATGCTTCAGCCTGCTGAATCGTCATCCCAACTCGAATCGGCCCAATGCCATTGATCGCCAGTTTTGATGTAGCCGTCAATTGGGACTGACCGCTAGCAGGCATCATGACCAGAAACACAGCGACGAACAACCCGACCAGAACTATTAAAGGCTTGATTTGGCGGTACATAGCTTTATTTTTAGTTTCCAAAGTGACTACGCTATTTCTTTTGGTAGCACCACACCCCGTATACTCTGTTCTCAGGACTAACTCGCTTCCTGCCAAAGTGCTTCGTTAATATCCACCAGAATCTCTTCTAACCGTCCAACGAAAGGTTTTGTATTTTACCTGTATCTAGAGTAATGAAAAAGAGTTATAACTTACCAATTATCGTAGTCACTAACATCAATGACCTCACCTGTTTCCGTGTCTTCAACTTTGACGGCAAAACCCGTAGGTCCTAAGCTCACTTGACCAAATCGATAAATATATCTGGGTGTGAGAGCTTGCTCCTCAATCCAGTTTTTCCACTGTGTTAACGTCTCATATTCCTGTCCCGCAATCTTACAAACAAGCGTGGGATTTCGCTCTCCAGTCCAAGGGTGGTTAAGTTCCTCATCAGTCACATAAGGCAAAAAAGAAAACTGAATCTCTGGCTTCCTTACTATTTTGACTTGTGCATTTAATTTTTTTATATCTGCCTCTAAATCTAAAGCATCACCTGTTAGAGAGTGTTCAATTCTCAAATGGCATTTAGAACCATTTAAGCGAAATTTGTAGGCACAGGCTCCACTACTTCCACCAGCGCCGTAGTCAGGCATAATTTTCCCCTGTTGCTCTGCCTTTTGCATTATCTTTAGGAGACCCCCCTGAATTGAATAGCGTCCTTTGTAAGAACCAGTTGCTAACTGTTCTTTAAAAACCATTTCATCAACTGAATATTCCCAATCATGTAATTGTTTAAGCAGTTCGCTCGAAACTCGAAACCCGATTTCGTTATATAGTTTTTGCACCTCTATCACGGCGTGAACTCCCTACGTTTTGAGTATTGTTCTATCAATTAGCTAGCCTCTTCCCAAACCGTGTTAGCAATTTGGCTCAAAATCTCTTCCAATCGCCCGTCAAAAGTCTTGTTTAAACGCTCAAATCCCCCACCTTGAGCCTTGAACGCTCCCCGGTCAAACGCCTCCCGGTCTACAATAACCTCTGTCTTCAACTGCTGACCAATTCGCTCCAACCACTTGCGCTGCGGTGCTGTCCAACTACGACTTGCCAGGATTTTCTTCATCGCCTGATCCACGCGATCGCCATAAGGCACCAACGCATCCCCCAACGCTGCCTGTCGAATAAACCCGATAATCGAAGCGGCAATATCCTCATTCGTCATCTCCCGCCACGCTACTTGCAGGTGAGTTTCCGAGAACCCTGCCGCATCCAACAACAGACGCAGTTCCTTGAGTTGCGCCCTCGTCAAGTCACGCGGTCGCTGAGTCACCACCAGCAGCGCCGGAATTTTATTCAAATTCTCCCGCAAAAAGGCACTAAAGCCCTCCAAATAGTCCTGCGGTCGTTCGGCATCCCCATACCCTCGTTCCACACTTCTCAACACATCCTCATGACGAGAGATGAGAACGGCTTGCATCCCGCCATCGCGTCGGTCTAACATTTGGGCAATTTCTCTCCTCTCCCGCAACCACTGCGCCGCCTCACTGGGGCTAGATTCGCGCAAATGGCTTACCATGCCCTCAACAGGCATTCCCGCCAGCGTTTCAATCGCCTCCTTGCTGTCATCCGAGAGCGATCGCTTTTTCCGCTGCAACTTTGCCAACAGCTCATCAATAATACTCTCAACCGCCGCAGACTCTTGCACCGTCCCCAACTCATCCACCAACTGGCTAAACGAAAAATCGGGCTTATTGACTACAGGCTTCATCTCGGACACCTTTGAGATGGCGGTATAGATATCGACCGCATCAAACACCCGAAACGCCTGTTTACCAATCTCATCACACAGTCGAGTCGCCCGTCCCAACATCTGTTCGTAAAGTATCCGGGAATTCACCCGCCGAATAAACACCAAATTGCAAATTTCCGGCACATCAATCCCCGTCGTCAACAAATCTACCGTCACCGCAATCTTAGGATTAACCTCATTTTTAAAGCGGCGAATCAACTGCAACGGTTTATCAGCATTCCCCGTAATCTTCAGCACCGCGTCATCCTCGACACTACCATACTGGTTTTTCAGAGCGATTTTCAGTTGGTCAACCACGATATCGGCATGATCGGTATTGACGCAGAAAATCAACGTTTTTCCCGGTAACGCTGGGTCAATATTTTCCGCCAAATACTCGCAAACCACCCGATTAAACTCTTCCGTTACCACCCGCTTATTAAACTGTTCAATCTCAATGCGAACCGTATCCGGGGCATGAACCAAATCCAACTGCCCCGTTTTGGGGTCAAAAAACTCCATCTGGTCGCCTGGGTTCCAGACGATACCCTCTTCAGAAAGGGCAGTCTTAATCCGATACGGTGGTTCGTGGTCAATCAACCAGCCATCAATTACCGCTTCCCGATAAGTGTAAGTATGAACAGGTTCCCCAAAAATTTGCGTCGTGTGCAGCGCTGGAGTTGCCGTCAGACCAATTTTCACCGCATCGAAGTAATCGAGCACCCGCCGATACTTGGAGATGTAGTCGTTGAAGTCCCGGAATGTCAGTTCCGTCTCGCTCAACTCCTGGTCAAGCAAATACCCCCGATGGCACTCATCCACGACAATGCAGTCATACTGGTCAACGGTTAAGTTAGTCGTTTCATCCGAGGGATAAAGCAGGCGTTTGACAAAGCTTTGCACGGTAGCGATATGAACTTTAGTATCGCTGTCAACGTCCCGCTCTCCCAATTCCTTAATCTCAAAAATATCGGAAAACGTCTGAAGGCTCTCCATCCGAGTATCTTTAAACGCATTCGCCGCCTGTTCCCCCAGTGCCGTGCGGTCTACCAAAAACAGTACCCGACGAAAGCGCTTAGTCTTCAACAACCGATAAACCAGGGCAATGCAGGTTTTAGTTTTCCCCGTCCCCGTCGCCATCGCCACCAGCAGCTTCCGCTTATCCTCGGCAAGTTCCGCCTCAACCTTCTGAATTGCCTTTTTCTGATACTCCCTCAGCGTGAAGTTGTAGTTAAACTCTTCTTGAGCCAGTTTCCGATGCGCTTCCTCCACATCCTGACTCAACATATCGACTAAGCCATCAGGAGAGTACCAACTGACTAGGGGACGGCGTATATTCTCCCGACGGCGTAAGTCACAAAACCAAATCCCGCTTTTCGTCCGCAGTTGCTCTAAAAACTCCCTGCCATTGGTGGCAAACACGAACGGCACTTTAAACTCGCCCCAAGGACTGCCACTCGGTAAAGTTTCATCTCCCTTGATTTGATAGCCCCGACTGTAGCGCTTCGCCTGGTCAATTGCCCCCGAAACGTCTGTACTCCTGCGTTTGGCTTCTACCACCGCCACAACTTGCAATCCCACAAACAATGCATAATCAGCACGTCCATCGGCAGTGGGATATTCTGCGATCGCTAAATTCCTCCCCTTTTGCGGACGAGTCCCACTAGCATAGGTAAGCTGCTCCGAGTCTACCTCCCAACTTGCCGCCCTCAACTGAGCATCAATCAAGCGGCGCGTCTCCGCCTCATCTAAAACGACTTCCTTCTCAGCTTGCTGTGCTTGGCGAATAGTTTGTTGCAGAACGTCCGTTGGCTGTTTGAATGCACGTTTTTGCAAATATGTCAAGCGATTGAACGCCGCTTTCGCTTCCGCCTCGGCTTCTTGGAGCAACTGTTCGGCTAACTGCCTCAGTTCCGCTTCCTCTGCTGCTTTAGCCAACGCCATTTCCACCGCTGAACGGCTTTCATTGGCTTCCTGTCGCAGCCGTTCCAATTCCTGCCTGAGTGCCTCTGTTTCCCTCACTGGGTCAGGTGGTGGAATAAACGCCCCTGCCTTAAAGTTCGCATCCCGAAAACTCTTGTGAAACCAGATACCCAGTTCACGGGCAAACTTCAGGTTACTCAAGGCGGCGCGGTGGTCGCCAGATAAGGCGTGGTTGGCATCATTCCCCGCACGACGCAACTCATGAAACAGTTGACTAATCCGACCGGGTAAATACCCCTTATCCCGCAAGCGGTTAAGTAACTCAATCTGGGATTCATCGGCGTTAGTAGTGCCGTAAAGACCAACATTTGCTGCCACCAATTGCGCCAAGAGTTCCCCAAACTGACGCAGCTTCATCAAACAGGTGACCGGGTCGGGAGCAAAATACTGCTCTGCCAACGTCCCCAAACGCACTAACTGCGGTTCGTGAACTTCTAGAAAAGCGAAGTTGGGTGACTTGAGCGTATTGTTCTCGCCTGCACTCATGCGTCACTCTCCTCGCTGTACTTGTCGAACGCCCAAGCCTTGGGCAAACCGTACCTGTGTCAACCCCAAGCGCTTTCGGGTTTCACGCACTAGCAAAGCAGCTTCTGATCGGTCAGTTACAGCCATAGCGAGACGTTCTGGAGGTTTTCTCCATCGAGCTTAACCAAACCAGAGCTATATCGCATATAGTAAATTTACGGATTTTTTTCCAGCACGATGAGTCATGCGATCGGCATTCGACGAGTGCGAAAAGAGCGATGGCCCAAGCCATCACGGTATCTGAGCAACGCCTATAGACATAAAGCCACGAAGCACGTCATGGTCGAACTGAAGAATCATGAACTTCCCCCAGTTCTGAGCAACGCCTATAGACATAAAGCCACGAAGCACCCGACTGGAACATTATGAATGCTTTTGGCAGAACTTCCTGAGCAACGCCTATAGACATAAAGCCACGAAGCACACGAGAAAGATAGAAACCAGGTTCGATTCCTGGCGCTGAGCAATGCCTATAGACATAAAGCCACGAAGCACAGCCCTTCTCAAACATCTAGTTAGCTAAGGGCTTACAGCCAATTTTACAAGCATCTCTTTGAGACACTGCCTGAAGTTACAAATATTCTTCAATATAGTAACGCTCTCAATGGCTGAAATTCCCACCCTACAAAGCTTTTAGCAACCTGCAAGCATCTTTACCCGTTATTATAACTCTGAATCACTTACTCTATAAGCCTTACAGCCATTTTTCCTGATTCAATCTACTCATCATTCACAGATGAAGAGCAAAAATAGGAGCTTGAATTGTCGTCCAAGAAGACTCTGGTGGAGACTGAGTAGCTATTTCCTTCAACCGATAACGCAGCCAACGTGTTCCCCTTGAGCCAACGTGGTCAACCCAATAGGGTAGAGTAGTTAATCCTTCATCATCTCATGGCAAGCTCTAATAAAAGATTTATAAACTTCCATTTCCTCATCGGTTTTAATCATGCTTCGTAAACCTTCTCGGTTATAAAACAATTGTTTAGATAAATCTCCCAATGTATCCTGGTTAAAAGTTACCCAAAAATCTGACCACCAAGGTACGCCCTTGACTAAGTTACCAGAAATAATTCCTTTAATAAGGTTGGCTTTAACAATCAAAGTTAACCTATCCCAGAAAACTCTATTTTTTTGCAGAAATTTATCAATTAATTTATAAGTCAGGATGCTTTTTCCCTCAACCTCTATATCCTGAATATTCGTCAAACTTCTTTGCTTTGAGTCTTTATTCAATTTTTCGTATAACAAGGCTTGGCAAACTTCGTGATACTCATTTGAGTTCTCAATTTCGTCATAGCTGTAGTAGTTTAAGGCAGCTTCTCCCAAGCTCGTTACATGGAAATCTTTATAATCTAATCTCCGTAACTCCCAACATCTTTGAGCAGTAATTTTTAAATTAGTAACTTCTGGAATGACGATAATATATTTGGTGGGTTGTTTTGTGTCAACTTTTGAAGCGTTAGAATGTAAGATAAAATATTGGCAGGCAACAGGTAAAAACAGTAACGCTAAGGCGTATTCAACTGTTTCTTCTAGCTTATTATATTTATCTAATCTGGCATGACGAACGGTTGCTCCTGGATAAATCCAACTGACAATCTGAATGTAATCTCTTCGTAATTGTCCGGCTTCGTCACAGAGGTGGTTAGCAAAAGTTTGATGGGCATACCATTCTATCTTTTGGTATTTATACGGAAAGTTTTTTGCAATACCATTAATCTCCACATTTTCAGAAGTTTGTTCTCCTGATGTATAAAACCGATTGTGCCGTAAAAAGGTAGCTCCTATAGCTTGATGGAGATGGATTTGATTAATTAGCTCCATTGATGAAGAGTCCAAGCCAATTAAACTAATCAGTCCTTTTTCATTAATCTGAAAGGATTGTCTGAGTAACCAATCTAAAACTGTGAAATCCTCTCCTTGCCAGTCAAGGCTGATACTACAGTTAGTCAGTGACCAAGTTAGATTGCCTGGACGACTTGCAGGAGTGGGGAATTGCCGTTCTAATTGCTGTAGAGTCATCTACAGTCCCGCCATCCCTGCACGGTGCATGATTGTTGTATCTGAAGCACTCAGAGTGAGGTGAATTTTGGGTCGTGTAGTTGTTTTCATTCCCTTTCCCTCTTGTTGCATCGTGAAGGGACAAACACGCCACACATCATCTTATGCTTTCCACCTATACCGTATTTTTGTAGAGTGATGGAGTCTTCTGCGCTTAAGTCAGTTACTTGTACCCCAAACCCTCTCACCGCAAAGGTTCCAGTTTTATTTCCGATGGTAAGTTGCCGACATTGGGGCTGACCCTTGGCTCTAGTAGAAAGAGTAATAGTTCCTTGGATGTTTAAGCGTTCTAGTTGACGTTTGGCTGCTTCTAAAAAGGATTGAGATTGTTGAAAACGTCGAATGATAACGAGGCGAGAATATAAGTTTGGAAAAGGAGCTAAAGGATTGTATTCAGGAATACCTAATTGAAATGGGTTTTGACCAATAGTGAAAGGTTGTCCAGCTAGAGATTCGTAGATAAAGGGAATTAAGTCTACAGGCAGGCGTATTTGCAACTTAGAATGTTGCGTGAGATGAAGGAGCTTTGATGACTTGAGAATCCCTGCGATGGGATGAATGCTGATATTTTCTAGTTGATGAATAGCAGGACAGATACGGGAAAGAGCCGAATAGACAATGTAGCCATTATCAAGGGGGAGGGTTTGACCTGTTAGAGGAAAAACCAGGTCGATATACGGAGAATCATCGGTTAACATAATTATTGATTCTCTTTGAGTTTTGAAGAGTACAGTAGAATGTTATAGATGTAAAAAATTAAATACTCTAGAGAAAGATAATTAACTTTAAAGTAACCGACCAAACGAAATTGAGGCACTCAAAAAAAATTATAATTTGTTTGCAATTCTAAAACTTTTTGTAAATAACGGTTTAGTGAATTTAAGAATTAAGATGATAGTTGACCCTCATCCTGAGCAATTATGGAGTATAGAAAAGCCTCAGTTACCTAAACGTAGCCGCCTTTACCATTTACCACCTGTAGGAGTAGGAACTCCTTTCGTAGAAAGCTTAACTAGCTACATTGCTCGATTAGCAAAATCTCATAGTGTATTTCCAGGAATTTTGCTGTCGAAAGAGATTGTGCCACTTGTGCCGAAAGTTTATAGAAGCACTAACCTGTTCGGCACTCGAAACTTAACAGGAGCAGTAAACGGGACAGGCACTATGGCGCTGGATTTAGTTCAGGCGCTAGAGACACTAACGCTGCGTAATGATTTACCTTTCCTCACCTTAATAAGCTGGACTAACGTACTTCCCCAGAGAAAGTTACTGCGTCCGGTAAGAGCTTGGTGTCCAACTTGCTATGAGGAGTGGCGTTCAACAAAACAGATAATATATGAACCCCTCATGTGGTCAATAGAGGCACTTACACTATGTCCGCTGCATAGGAAGCGCCTACATTTCCAGTGTCCTCACTGTCGCTGCCAACTTTCTCCTCTAGCTCCTTACTCACAACCAGGGTATTGTTCAAAGTGCTTGAAATGGCTTGGCATCTCCTCAAACTCTGGACAATCTAATAGCAAGGCATTAGGAGAGGAAGAGCTGGTATGGCAAATATTTGTGTCAGATAGCATTGGAAAGTTACTCGCCGCTGCATCTCATTTACCTCAACCACTGCTTCGGGAAAGGATGGCTCAAGCTTTCTGTGCCTATGTAACTCAAGTAACGGAAGGAAACATAGCTGCTTTTGCCCGTTTGCTCCAAATCCCAAAAAATAAGGTATGGATGTGGCACAGTGGGAAAGTCTTACCACAACTCAATGTCCTTCTCAAAGTTTGTTACTGTCTTAGGACATCTGTACTAAATTTCTTGCTCAAAGATACGGTCGAAGAAAATGTCAATTTAATGACTACATTGCCCCAGACCCAAGTGGTAAACCAGTTTACTCAACCCCCTAATGTTGAGTCTGACCTTAATCGAGTGCAGCGATTGTTGGAAGGTGTGCTTCAGGGAGATGAGGAACCACCATCACCGATGACTGAAGTAGCCAAACATCTTGGGTATGATAAGCGGGTACTCCGTAGACGTTTCCCTGGTCTATGTAAAGCTATCTCAGCTCAGTATCTTGAGTACAAGAAGGAAGCTCGTGCTGAACGAATTAAACAGTGCTGTGAAGAGGTTCAACAGGCTGTCAAACATCTATACACTCAAGGCGTATATCCGAGTGAAGCTAATGTTTCAAAAACTCTAGCTCGACCAGGATGTTTTAGAGATAAGGAAGTCCGTGCTGCTTTACAACAAGCAAGGTGTCAACTGGGCGTTTAAGGCGCTCCAAGTACTCAGAGGCTTTTAAATCCCTCAATGGCATTGGAAAAAATTTAAAGCATAAGTTTGCCCATCTGGAAGCGCACTTGCGTTTAATGAGTTACAAGCATAAGTTGTCCATCTCAAATTACAAGCATAAGTTGTCCATTTCGGACAATTTATGCTTGTAGTAACAACTGGCCGCGCTTTTCTATAAAGTTGTTGTAGATGGGGGCGGTGGGACTTGAACCCACACGACCGTTTAGGGTCAACGGATTTTAAGTCCGTAGCGTCTACCATTCCGCCACGCCCCCGCAAGTTGATTGCAGTAATTATTATTTTTACTACAAAATCACTGCTTTTATCTATTAAACCACTGATTTTACCTATTGGAGCATTAATTAGGTCTTATCGGCAAGTAGATCATCAGCGAACTGGCACACTGTAGAATAAATGAGAGCGTTGAGCGGACGGCTTTGGGGCTGTACTCAAGCAATTCGGCCGCAAAAGACAAAGCCGTAAAGGCGTAACGCGTACCTTGACTAGCGCATTAGGAGTTGATTGCCGTACATGGAAACCATGCTTGTTGCATTGCTGTATCTGGGTTTAAGTGGAGTCTACCTGTTGGTGGTTCCTGGCGCTCTTTACCTCTACTTGCAAAAACGCTGGTATATTGCCAGTTCTTTTGAGCGGGGCTTCATGTACTTCCTGGTGTTCTTTTTCTTCCCAGGTTTGTTGCTCCTGAGTCCTTTCCTGAACTTTCGCCCCAAGCGGCGTCAGATTCAGGCGTGAATAGTATTAACTAGATCAC
>JBFLZA010000289.1:0-10642 GCA_040756535.1 Cyanobacteriota bacterium | reverse complement strand
ATTCGCAATCTACTAACTTGTCACTATGCGATCGCACTTCCTCTTGCTACTCCCATTTAAGGAAGCACCCTAATGTTATCTCCTATCACTTCTAGGTTAATACGTTGATTCTTTTGAAATCCCTCACTATCAAGGATGTAAGCAAGTTTCAAATCTGTGCCATCTTCATTTATTAGATCTGGACATATCCACGTATAGGGATTTTTTGACGTAGCGCGAACACCAGCGAGGTAACTCGATGAACCAATCAAGAGTGTCACCGGAACCCTTTCTCCAACCTCATGTGGCAAACCTTCACCATCACTTTTCTGAACATGAATTTCTAGAAGTTCTAAACCTTTTGCCAATCCAGTCTTATATATACCGCCAACTCCTCTAATTACTGCTGGTATTCTCACTACTAATTCAAATAAGTGAGCTACTCTATCATCATCATTGGACATTAAAGTTTCGATATAAACCAAACCCATGTTTTCGATGGTTTCACCCGTGATTATCCAGCAAAAATTACGTTTATATTTAGGTTTTTCGGTATCAAGTAGTACCCAGATGCAGGGTTGATCCTTTTGGAATTTAACCGTGAGAATTTCTGCATCAACAGGTAGCTCAATGCTGAACTCACCATTTGCAGGTATTGGATATTTGTGGATGGTTTTCACATTTCGTACAAGTTTTTTTGGATGCTCATAGAAAGTGTAGCGATCAGATGACATTTTCAGTAATGAATAAAGCTCTACAGGATTTAAG
Source organism: Cyanobacteriota bacterium (assembly GCA_040756535.1). Classification (GTDB taxonomy): domain Bacteria; phylum Cyanobacteriota; class Cyanobacteriia; order Cyanobacteriales; family Coleofasciculaceae; genus JBFLZA01. The sequence continues at coordinate 9,895 of JBFLZA010000289.1, read as the reverse complement.
TCTTCACTCCTGTGGTCGTCGGTATGCGCCACAGCAACTATAGGTTCATCACCCTCTGTACCAATCTGAATGATTTTTGCTCCATTTGAGCTGGTGCCTAGTTCTAAGAAGTCACGCTCACTAAAGAACTGAACCTGTGACCATCGCTCCTGATTGACTATCGGCATATTAGGTTTCAGTATTTTTAACTAAAGAATTTCTCTATATCTACCAAAGTCAATCTACCAATAAAAACCGCAGATATACGTAGAGTAACGCCAACATATCCGCGTTTATCTGCGTGCATCTGCGGTTGCCAATTTTTGCCTTTGTTGCTATGGACTCCAGTAGGTGACTAATTAATGCACTAACTCGATCGCACGTTTCGTCAGTGTCTCAGCCGTCAACCCGTTAAACTCCATAATTTGACCAGGGGTAGCCGTCGTTTCACCTCGCTTCCAAGCAAAGACATCGCGTTTGGCGGTACTCCGCAGCATCAAAGGTTCCAGCATTCCAGCCGCACCGCCAGTCACGCCGATTAAAGCGTCACCGCCAAACATCTTTTCAAACCCAGCATCATCCAGGAAATCACCATCGGGTTCAGAAGCCGCTTCCCACAAGACATCCGAGGGACGGTAGAGGCGGCGAGGATTGATTACCGACACAACCCGGACGCCCATGCCTTGAGATTCAAGCTGTTTGGCAGCTTCAAACACCGGGAGGAGAACCATATCTCCCACCACGGCAAAGACAACCGTCTTCTCACCTGCTGACTCCTGTAAGACAATGCCACCATCTTGGAGTCCCTGACGCCCTTGCTCAAATGTTGTGTAGATGGGTAAGGGGGATTTGCTGGCAGTGATGATGATGCCTTTGTTCTTCGTACCCAGTGCCCACTCATACGCCACCTGGATGCTATTAGCATCAGGGGGAAAGATGGGGAAGATGTTGCCATTACGCATCATCGCGGCAAGATATGCCTCGATTTCAGGGCGCTGGTGCGTCCAGCCGTTGCGTCCCTGTTCCAAAGCCCCAGCGGTGAATAGGCAAATGTTAGAAGGCGTCGGGCGTCGCAGTTCTGCCATTGCCTGGGTAACAGTCTGCCAAATGGGTAAACCGTTAATCGCAAACGCTTCGTATGAACACCAAAGACTGCGCCCTCCCATCAGGGCAATACCAGCCGCTAAACCCGCACAGGCATCTTCACTCAGCGGTTCATACACTCGCCCAGCAGGGCTTTGGTAGTAGCGATCGTCAGCCGTGGGGTGGAGGATTTGCAGCGCCTTGTTGATATTGGCAATACCAGAGGCTTCGTTACCGTCAGCGTTAGTAACGATAAACGATGTGTCGTGTAGTCCCACCGCCCCAACAACAGCACCCATCGCCGTTGTTGCCACTTTTTTCTCACCACCAACAGAGAATTCTTCCAGAGGCAGTGTCCCCAGTTCTGGCAAGGGTCGCACTGTTTCCGTAACTGCAACACGGCTAGCAGGCCCACCCCCAGCGCGTTCAAAATTAGTACGCACCAGTTCCCAAGCGGCTGGCGTCAGCGCACGGGCTTTAAGCGCCCCGACAACATCCTCGCTTTCCAGCGTGTGATGGGCATAGAGGTTGTGAGATTTTGCCCCCCGGTCATGGACACCAGCACCTTTGAGCTGTTTGATAATCATCACCGTTAGCTTGCCACCGAGGGCAGACTTAGCGGCTTCGTCAGCCGCATTAAGAACTGCTTTGGTGAAGGCAAGCCGCTGATCAAAGGAGAAGGCGGTGCTATCGACATACTCACCCGCTTGGTTAGCGTCGTCGTAGTCTTTGGCATTGACTAAGATGACATTTTCAAACCCGTTGCCGCGCCAGTACTCGATCATCTTTTCATTGGACTGGGTGGAAACCATGCTGTGATGTTCCTGGCTAAAGCCGTTCCACACCAGCACAGGTAAGAAGTTCGTGACGCTGGGAAAAGCAGTGTGGAAGTGCGCCATACTGCTCATGATGTAGGGTTCGCCAAGCCCACCATCCCCGATGGTGAAGGGGAAGAGTGTACCGCTGTTGAGCAAAGCCGCAGACATGGCGAAGTGTTGCCCTTGTCCCAAGGGGCCAGCTGGGGAGAGAAGTCCGGGAATTTGACCGGACAGGTGCCCCAAAAGTCCGTGTTGTTCCCGGAAGCGATCGCGCAATTGCTGCACCGTCTCAATTCCCATCGCCTCTAAGGAGCGATCGAGGAACATGGCGCTGTAGAAACCTGGAGCATGATGTCCGACTTCTGTCAAGATGTTTTTGTAACCCAGCATAACCAGAGCAGCATACGCTTCTGCTTGACTGGCAAAGCCACCCGGATGTCCCGACGACTTACTCGCTGTAACTTGCAATATCAGGTAACGCAGCGCATCCGCCGCCAGCATTGTCTGATACACAGCCTGTTCATCATTGGAGTCAGCGATCGCTTTTCTTCCTGGTGCGATCGCAGGTTCCTTCCCTAGCTTGTCAAATCCTGGCAAGGCTTCACCAAAATACTGAATTCCTTCGCAAAAGCTAGGGGCTTGAGTGGCAACGGTCATAATCTCAGATACCTCTTCCTATAACTGCATCCCTGTCAGGATTAGCTTCATTAGGTAGATCGTACTATTTGACAAGTCGAGAAAGCGTGCTTTCCAGGGGGTCAGAGTCACAATTCACAGCTATGAAATATCTTATAGATTAGATTGATTAAGCTAAATAGCCTCTAAGGGTAAGCTTCAATTCGGTAAACTCTACTATCTGGTAAGACGAGACAGCGTGCTTCCCAGAGCGTAAGCCCAAGAAATAACCACACAAAAATAAAAAAATATCTTATTGATCAGAATAGATATATCTAAATCCCCACACTACTGGGGTTAATTCTTATGGTTAGGACAAAACAACCTGATGGGCCACAGACTCCAGCGCTGTGGCAAATCATCCAGTGGATTACTCGCCCATTTGCATTTATGGAAACCTGTACTAGAGCGTATGGCGACATCTTCACCGTGTCGATCGCTCAGGTTCCTGGTTCCACGGTATTCGTTAGCAACCCCCAGGCGATGCAGGAGATTTTAAGCCCCGATACCAAGAAGTTTGATGCTCCTGGTGAAGAAAACAAGATTTTTTCACTTTTGCTGGGAGACCACTCTGTGATGTTGGTGAGTGGCGATCGCCACCGGAGAGAGCGTCAGTTGTTAGTGCCTCCGTTTCATGGGGAACGAATGCGAACCTACGGGCAGCTAATCTGCAACATCACAGAGCAAGTAACAAATCAGTGGACGCTTGGCAAGCCCTTCTCAGTCCGTTCGCCCATGCAAACGATTTCCTTGCGGGTGATCTTGCAGGCGGTGTTCGGTCTACATGAAGGACCACGCTATCAACAACTGGAGCAACTCCTTAGTTCGGTGCTGGATGCGATCGGCTCTCCCATCAGATCCAGTATGCTCTTTTTTCCGGTACTCCAACAGGATTTAGGGTCGTGGAGTCCGTGGGGACGCTTTGTGCGCCAACGGCAACAAATTGACGAACTGATTTACGCTGAAATTCGCGATCGTCGGCAGCAACCCGATCCATCTCGCACGGACATTCTCTCCTTACTCATGTCTGCTCATGATGAAGCAGGTGAGTCGATGACGGATGTAGAATTACGCGATGAGTTGATGACTCTCCTCGCAGCAGGTCACGAAACCACAGCTTCCGCTTTGACATGGGCATTGTACTGGATTCATAAGCTGCCGAAGGTTCGTGAGAAACTGCTTGCCGAACTCGATAGTTTGGGTCATGACTCAGACCCCAGCACAATTGCCCGACTGCCCTATCTCAGTGCTGTCTGCTCCGAAACTCTGCGGATTTACCCCGTTGCCTTGATTACTTTCCCTAGGAGGGTGAAATCACCGTTAGAGCTGATGGGCTATCAATTTGAGCCTGGTACGCTACTGACTGGCTGTATTTATCTAACCCACCAACGGGAAGATTTATATCCAGAACCCAAGCGTTTCAGACCAGAGCGCTTTTTAGAACAGCAATTTTCCCCTTATGAGTATTTACCCTTTGGGGGCAGCAGCCGTCGCTGCATTGGTGCAGCGTTTGCCCTATTTGAAATGAAACTGGTACTCGCCATTATCCTGCGCGAAAAGCAACTGGCACTGGCTGATAACCGTCCAGCAAAGCCTGTACGCCGTGGTTTAACCTCAACACCATCTCGGGTACGCCTTGTCGTAACCGGTCAGCGTCAGAAGAAAGAGCGATCGCCCTTAGCAGTGACGAGTTCCGTTTGAGGCTAGTACAGCGCAGCGGAAATAACCCACAGTTCAAAAAGGTTAAAAAGCTTCCTGTACCAGCAATATCCCTTGGAGCCTTCTGCCTCCTGCCTTCTGCCTTCTGCCTTCTGCCTTCTTGCACTTGGTGCCCACTAAGCTACCTTGTGAAAATTGACTTTAGCAAAAATTATACTCTTGACAAATTTCATCGCTTATGAAACTACCTGATAGTCCGCAGCAGCCACGCTTGTTGCAACTAATCCAGTGGATTTCTGACCCCTTGCGCTACCTGGATATCTGTTCAAGAGCGTATGGGGACACCTTTACGTTACAGCTAGCCACCTTTAAGCCCTTGGTTTTTTTCAGCCATCCCCAAGCAATTCAGGAAATTTTTACGGCTGATGCTAAACAGTTTGACTCCGGTCGGGGAAATGAGATTGCACGACCCTTAGTGGGAGAACACTCAATTTTATTGCTTGATGGTATTCCACACCAGCGACAACGGCGTCTGCTTATGCCTCCGTTTCATGGGGAACGGATGCACTCCTATAGTCAGATTATTTGTAACAGTGCTCAGCAGGTGGCGAGTCAGTGGACAGTTGGCAAACAGATTGAAGTCCGCGCTGCCATGCAAGACATTACATTAGAGGTCATCTTGCACGCCGTGTTCGGTCTGGGTGAGGGCAGGCGTTACCAACAACTGAAGCCACTGCTAGCGGCAATGCTGAACATGACCGACTCCCCGCTCAGCTCCAGTATGCTCTTCTTTAAGGTTCTACAAAAGGATTTAGGTACTTGGACTCCCTGGGGACGGATGATGGGACGCAAGCAGCAGATTTACGACCTCCTCCAAGAGGAGATTAACGAACGCCGAGAGCAATCCGAACTTAGTGGTAACGATGTTCTCAGTTTAATGATGTCGGCTCGGGATGAACAAGGTCAGCCGATGACGGATGCAGAATTGCGAGATGAGTTGATGACTTTGTTGTTTGCGGGTCACGAAACGACGGCAACAGCTTTGGCTTGGGCTTTTTACTGGATTCACAAACTGCCCCTCGTGCGTGAACAGGTACTCGACGAACTCGATAGCTTGGGGGACGATCCAGATCCATTGGCAATCGCCCGACTGCCTTATCTCAGTGCGGTTTGCTCTGAAACACTGCGAATGTACCCGATTTTGTTCATTGCCTTCCCGCGAGTCACTAAATCCCCCATGGAGATTATGGGTCATCAGTTTGATGCCGATACCACGATGTTTCCCTGTATTTATCTGACCCATCGCCGGGAAGACCTTTATCCAGAGCCAAATCAGTTTAAACCAGAGCGGTTTATCGATCGCCAATTTTCTCCTTATGAATACTTGCCTTTTGGCGGTGGCAATCGGCGCTGCATTGGCTTTGCTTTAGCCCAATTGGAGATGAAACTGGTGCTGGCTAAGATTTTGTCTCGCTATCAGCTAGCGCTAACAGATTCCAAACTTGTTAAACCCATCCGTCGCGGCTTTACCATTGCCCCTGCTGGTGGCGTCAAAATGGTTGTCAAGGGTCGGCATCAGCGTGGAGGGCAAAAACCGCAAGCCGTTGTGAGTTCAGTTTAAACTCCTTTATGACAGTTTGATGAAGACTTTGTAGTGAGAGCGATCTCCGGCTAGGAGATCGCTGAGATTATGGCACGATTACTAAATGTCACTCCTGACGATATGTAATCATGAAATTGCCTGATGGCCCGCAGACACAGTCTTTGTTACAAACCGTTCAATTAATTGCTCAACCCACTCAATTTCTGGACACCTGTCGAGAACGCTATGGAGACCCCTTTACCGCACGGGTACTGGGTTTAAATTCTCCGCCTGTTGTATTTTTCGGCGAACCCCAGGCGATTCAAGAGATTTTTACACTGCCCCCGTCACTCTTGGATTTCCGTAAGGCGACTCATGTGTTTGAACCCCTGATGGGAAGCCAGTCCATTATTTTACAGGAAGGGCGCAGTCACCAGCGCTTACATCAACTGATGATGCCGCCCTTCCATGGCGATCGCATGAGAGGCTATGGTCAGATTATTAGCGAAATTACTGAGCAAGCTACGGCAGATTGGGCAACAGGTTCAATTGTGTCTATCCAAGAGGTTATGCCCAAGATTACCCTCCAGATTATCCTGCGGGTGGTCTTTGGTATCGAACCGGGACCTCGTTACGAAGAACTGGAAAAACTGCTCAGTTCCCTCTTGGACGACATTACCAATCCCTGGTATTCCAGCCTGTTTTTCTTCCCCCCTTTACAAAAAGATTTAGGTGCATGGAGTCCTTGGGGGCGCTTTCTCCGACGCCGCCAAAAAATAGATGCCTTGATTTATGCTGAAATTCGAGAACGCCGACAATATGGGGACGCATCTCGTACCGATATCCTGTCGATGTTAATCTCAGCGCGAGATGGGAATGGTCAGCCCATGAGTGATGTTGAGCTCCGCGATCAGTTAGTCTCACTGCTACTGTTGGGTTACGAGACTACAGCCGCTGTCCTCTCTTGGGCATTTTACTGGATTTACTCCTCAGCATCCGTTTTGGAAACGCTGCTTTCAGAACTCGATACCCTAGGGGACGACAGCACACCAGAGGCAATAGCTCAACTGCCCTATCTCACTGCCGTCTGCTCTGAAACACTACGGGTCAATCCCATTGCCTTAATTTGTACTCCCCGCAGAACCTTGGAGCCATTGCAATTAGCAGGCTACCATTTTGATACAGGTACAATTCTGATTCCTTGTATTTATCTGGCTCATCGGCGTTCAGAGGTATTCCCTGATGCTGAGCAGTTCAAACCAGAACGCTTCTTTGATCAAAAATATTCACCCTATGAGTATCTACCCTTTGGCGGTGGCATTCGCGGTTGTATTGGAATGGCTTTTTCGATGTTTGAAATGAAACTAGTATTGGCAAAAATTTTATCCCGTTACCAACTCTCGCTAAGCGATACATCTCCTGTGCGACCAGTGCGCCGTGGCATTACTATGGTTCCTTCTAGGGAGATTTCGGTTGTAGTAATCCAAGATTACCTCCGGCATCGCCCTTTTATGCGATCGCAACAACCAAGCCATTCGGGCCCTTTTAAGTGAGACGTGAAAAATTACGCTCAAACATTAAGGCGACCCAATAAAAATCAGGTCTTGTTCTTGCCTTCATTTTCTCTTTGCGATTCCCTAATAACGTTTCACAATTAACAAACAGTTGCGATGGTCAGCGGTGCGTGTATAACTGAGTTGGTCTGCAATTTTTTGCAAGATAACAATACCTCGTCCTCCACCCGCGTGCTCATCCTTCTCGTGTTGGTGATTTTGGAGCCACTGTTCTAAATCAAAGGGTGGCCCCTGATCCCAAATTCGCATCTCTAGATATTGGGGGCTTAGAGTAACTTGAAGATCAATCGCAACATCGGTCGAGAGATCTTTATGAGCGTGACGCACGGCGTTAGTAAACCCTTCCGCTAAAGCTAATTGGCACTGTAACCAATCTTTTTTGGAAATAGAGGCAGGTTTTAGCTGGTCAAACCATGACAAAACCTGTTCTAACCCATTAAGGTCACTCTTAACTCGCTTGCTGGATTTTTGAAAGTCGTTCAACTGTTCAAAACCTTTTAAATCAACGACACTAAGGCATAGTTGTCAGTACGCTGATACTCCCTGCTGAAGAATCTAGTCTAGCCTGGATCTAGCCCATGCTCTACCATTGATTCACTTAGTCTGTTACCTTTATCACTTTTTCATTTTTACTACACTGAACTGAATCGAGTAACAGCCCGTGTTGTATTTAAGTGCATCTGTAATCTCCTAAGTCTGACTTGTAGTACCTCATCGGCCATGAACCAAATTCTCATAATTGATGACGACCCGGCTATTCAAATTTTGCTGAAACGGACGCTGCACAGCCAAGGTTATGATGTTTCAGTTGCCAGCAACGGTGAAGATGGACTGACACAAGCACGAAAGTTACGTCCCGGGCTGGTCATTTGCGACTGGAATATGCCACGCATGAACGGACTACAGGTCTGTCGCCAAGTTAAGGCAACAGCAGAACTTTCAACAACCATGTTTATTCTGCTGACAGCTCGAAATTCCCTCGAAGATCGGGTGGAAGGGCTGGATGCTGGCGCGGATGACTTTTTATCCAAGCCGATCGAAATGGCTGAGTTACAGGCACGAGTGCGATCGGGCTTGAGGTTGCACCAAGCCAGCCGCGATTTACAGCTCCAGAAACAGCTGTTGGAGGCAGAATTAGCCGAAGCAGCTGAATATGTGGGTTCGATCCTTCCGGATCAAATGACAGACCCCCCCGTCCTGATTGATTCCCGGTTTATTCCATCTCGACAACTGGGAGGTGACGGCTTTGATTATTATTGGCTTGATTCCGAGCATTTAGCTCTTTATCTTTTGGACGCCTCTGGACACGGTTTGAGGGCGGCCTTACCAACTCTCCAGGTTTTGAATCTTCTCAGGTCGCGTGCGCTTCCCAAAATTAATTACTATCAACCCAGCGATGTTTTACGAGGCTTAAATGAAACGTTCCAGATGACTCAGCGCAATGATAAGTACTTTACCATCTGGTACGGAGTATATAACCGGGTTAACCGCCAACTTGTTTACTCCAGTGCAGGACATCCACCCGCCATCTTGCTCTCTGAACAGCCAGATTCATCGATACAGGTGAAACGTCTGAAGACTCCCAGCTTACCTGCAGGTATGTTCCCTGATGCTGACTATATTGATGAATGCTGTAAAATCGTTGCACCCAGCACCCTGTATATTTTTAGTGATGGGATTTACGAGATTAACCAATCAGACGGCAACATCTGGGGACTTGATCCATTCATCGCGCTTCTGGCGGAATGTAGGAGTAAAAGTACCCATAACCTAGATCAGGTCTTAGAAGCCATTAAAGCTGTGAACCCTAAAGACTATTTTGATGATGATCTGTCTTTATTGGAAATCAACTTCGAGTAATACTCTTGCTGTAGGCTAGAGCTTTGATCAGCATTAGCTGGTAATCACAACAGAGTTTTCAAATTCTTCTCGGCTCGAAAAGATATCGAAAACGCGATCCATGCTCGTCAACTCAAATAACATTTTTATTTGTTCGTTGACTGAGCAAATATACAGCTTACTACCAGCAGCACGAATAGTTTTCAGGGCTAGGACAAGTGCTCCTAATCCTGAACTATCCATGAAGGTAACGTCTTGGAAATCAATCAAGACGATATCAACACCAGAATCTACAAGATTGCTAATCTCTTGGCGAAACTGACCGGCTTTGGTGCCATCTAAGATACCGGAGGGTTTAACAACTTTAACAACAGGGCTCATAGGCTACTTCAAACTTGCTAGTTACACGAAGATCCAGACTTTGCCAGTATAGCTGTGACAAATACTTTCAGCCAGACTTTCGCGATCGATCTGGATCAGTAAGTAAGGGGGTAGGAGTACCTGTCATGATTATCTGCTCTCAATAGGGTAAAGCGCTCGACCCGTCACTCCCAATACCTGCTGCACCGACTTTTCACCGCGTCGTCACTGCTATCGAGTCAGAGGCGCGTGTACCCATCGTACTAATGTTACGCATCTAAGAAAGCCTGTTGAGACCGCAGGGGAGCGGGGGGGTAGGGGGCAGG
>JBFLZA010000288.1:0-10659 GCA_040756535.1 Cyanobacteriota bacterium | reverse complement strand
TCAGGTGGAAGGTCACGCTTTGCGGCAATCTCCACAATTGACAGCTTTGCAAACCCCATAATGATTGGCTGGCAAAAAACCAGATCAAGCCTCTCTAAAATATGATGCCACTCTTACGGCGCTTTCCTTACATTATGAAGAGTGGGTTGGGATCAATCAGAACTTCTCACACTCAAACGCATCGCTTCTGGAATGGGAAACATTGACGATGCTGTTGCGTGGGGTTGATGCAGGCGAATGAACTGGGCAAGGGTCTTCTTCAATTGGGTTCGGGAGATAATAGCATCCACAAAGCCATACTGAAGCAAATATTCTGAAGTCTGAAAATCGTCTGGGAGTTTCTCTCGAAGGGTTTGCTCAATCACTCGACGGCCGGCAAAACCAATGGTTGCCTTGGGTTCTGCCAGAATAATGTCTCCTAGCATGGCAAAGCTCGCTGTAACGCCGCCTGTCGTGGGATGAGTGAGAACTGGGATGTAAAGGAGTCTGGCTTCGCGATGGCGCTCTAAGGCTCCTGAAATTTTTGCCATCTGCATCAGGCTGAGCATTCCTTCTTGCATTCTTGCGCCACCAGAGGCACAGACGATGATCACGGGTAAACGACGTAATGTAGCATGTTCAATGAGGCGGGTGAGTTTTTCGCCCACCACAGAACCCATACTGCCGCCCATGAAGCGGAAGTCCATAACACCCAGAGCGAGGGGCAAACCCTCTAGCTGACCGGTACCTGTTTGCACCGCATCGATAAGATGAGTTTTTTCTTGAGTTTCTCGCAAGCGATCGTGATATTGTTTGCGATCGCGAAATTTTAGGGGATCGGTTGGAAGCAAATGTTCATCTAGAGGAACCCAGGTATTGGTATCAATTAGCTGTTGAATCCGTTCATCACTAAATACCCGCATGTGATGATTGCACTCTAGGCAGACCATTTGATTTGCTTGTAGGTCTTTTGTATAAGCTAATACTCCACAAGCCGGACACTTAGTCCATAGCCCATCGGCTATTTCACGCTCCTGCCGTTGTTGATTAATCGGTTCTGATTTCCGTCGATTTGCAAACCAATCAAATAGAGACATGAAAATTTTTTATTCCTTATCTTAATTGTTATCTGTACCGTAAGCTTGCTCCTCTTCTGGACAACTCAACAAAAGTAAAGCTGTCCATTGGTCTTGGGGACGAACTTGCAAAGCTGCGGGGCTTCCCGCACCGAAATAAGGAGTTATCCCCAGCTCAATAATCCGACTAGGGATATCATGAGCTGCTAACACCTGCTGCATTAGCTCAGCTTCCCACCGAGCATTCGTCGTTTTTAGTGTTATCCAGGACACAGGTTAATCTTATCAAGAGGGTTGTTTTTGGGTAAATAATACATGGGATTGAGGATAAAGTTTGAAGGTTGAAAATCATAACTTGGAATTGTACTAAGCTGCCAAATTACAACCCGCATACCCTGTCCCCATGCCAACCCCTTTCAATTCAATGGGAAAAATAACCGTAGGTAGGCAGATAAAATCGCTTCACCCCAGAAAATTGTTACTCCAGCTCCCAAAGCGAGTAAAGGACCAAAGGGTATTACTTGCCTTCGGCTAATCACCCCAAGAGCGATCGCACTTCCACCGCCAAATGCCCCTACCGCAACGGCAATAAATCCACTCAAAAGCAGATACTTCCATCCCAACCAAGCTCCCATCATTGATGCTAACTTTGCATCTCCCCCACCCATGGCAGTTTGTCCAAAAAGAATTGACCCTAAAAAAGCAATACTATCAAACAACCAAAGACCTATTACAGCACCGACGATACCATTCATTAGCTGCTGGGGCACTCCTGCTGGTTGAGACGGCATCAAAAAACCGACAGTTCCTTGGAACACTAAGCCCACAATTAATCCTGACTGCGTGAGTGAGTTAGGCAAGGTCAAAGTATCCAGATCAATCAGCGAGAGGACTAACAACCAGCTCACCAATGCACAATATCCTAAGGTTTGGACACTCACACCATACTTCCAAAACACCAGTAAAAACAGCACACCTGTTACTGCCTCTACCAGGGGATAGCGCGGAGCAATCTGGCCTCTACAGTAACGACAGCGTCCTTTCAACCACAGCCATCCGAAGATGGGTACATTATCCCGCTTTTTTAACTGGTGCAAGCAATGAGGGCAGCGAGAAGGGGGCCAGAAAATTGATAACTTTGCTGGCAGTCGGTAAACTACAACATTCAGGAAGCTGCCAAACGATGCACCGACAGCAAACACAATCAAAGAAGTTACAACAGCAAACAAAACTTCCATACCACAAATGGGTTAAAAGCTAGCAGATTAGCAGGTTATCTATCAACCTTTCAACCATTCAACGTTCCAAGGTGCAACCTGGACTACGTCCTGCTTCGCTAAGAAATCTTTAAGCCTTTATGGCGACAGCTATAAAGGTTAGGACAGATTTAACGGCCCAAACGACTATATACCAGTAATAAACATAAGAGCCTTCTGTCTTGGAGCCTTCTGCCTTTTGCTATAACTTAATAAATTTCTGCCTCAAGTTGGCTAAAGGGCACAAAGCATTCTTGTGGCAACAGGATAGGTTTTTTCTTGAAAATGAGTTTACCTCGGTGTGTATATCGGTCAATGGCCACACCAGTAGGACGCTGTGCGAAGTCGGGATGAACTTCGTAGTAAGTGCGGTAGATTTGTCGAGCTGCCCTTAACAAAACGGGGTCTAGCAACATCGACGAAAAATCTAACCGCTCTGCGTAATTTTCTGGCCATTGCTGTGATGATGTATATACCACCCGCCTACCCCTATGATTTAAGCTCGACTTTAATCTAATAGCACAATTCCAGCAAGAGGCATAAGAGCTTAACTCTCCCCTGGCTAAAGTACAGGAAGTTTCAACTCGCTTTCCTGTAAAAAGCGGCAAGCACTAGTTTTAAGCTTTAATTTTTTGATAATGCCTCAATTAGGACATCTCCCATGGCGCGGCAACCCAGTTGGTTCATTCCTTCCGACATGATGTCCCCTGTACGATAGCCTTGATCCAAAACTTCGATCGCGGCTTGCTCAATTCGGTCAGCTGCTGTTGGCTGATTTAATCCATAGCGTAGCATCATAGCTGCACTGAGGACTTGAGCTAACGGGTTGGCTTGATCTTGTCCGGCAATATCGGGAGCTGAACCGTGAACTGGCTCAAAAACGCCTGGGCCCTTTTCACCCAAACTCGCAGAAGGCAACATCCCAATACTACCGGTGAGCATGGCGGCGGCATCTGAAAGAATGTCTCCGAAAAGATTGCCCGTGACAATCGTGTCAAATTGCTTGGGGGCCCTCAAAAGCTGCATAGCAGCATTATCAACATACAGGTGAGTCAGTTCAATATCCGGATACTCACTTGCAAGCTGAGTTATGCGATCGCGCCACAACTGCGACACCTCTAGCACGTTTGCCTTATCCACTGAACAAAGTTTTTTTCCCCGTTTCCGAGCGGTTTCAAAAGCGACTCTACCAATGCGGTCAATCTCAGCTTCCGTATAAGCCATTGTATTGACAGCTCGCTTCTGACCCGTTTCCGTAGTAAAGATACCTCTGGGTTGACCAAAGTAAATTCCTCCGGTGAGTTCTCGCACCACCATAATATCAACCCCCTCAACGACTTCTCGCTTCAAGGTCGAGGCATCCAGCAGTTGGGGAAATATTTGTGCAGGGCGCAGGTTAGCGAATAAACCTAGACCTGCTCTCAGCCCTAAAAGTCCCGTTTCCGGGCGCAAATGGCGGGAGAGTGTATCCCACTTATACCCCCCGATTGCCGCTAGCAATACAGCATCGCTGTCCCGGCAAACATCCAGGGTTTTAGCGGGTAGAGGTTCTCCCGCCGCGTCAATGGCTGCCCCTCCGATCAACGCTTCAGTGAATTCAAAACTGATGTCTAGCTGCTCACCGACAACGTTTAAGACATTTACCGCCACTGCCATAATTTCCGGACCAATGCCATCCCCCGGCAAGAGAGCAATACGGTACTGTTGAGCCATGCTAGTTGGTACTCCGTAGACGATGTGAAAAGTGGAATAGGTAAACAGCTACTCATTCCAACCGGGTTATTATCATAGCGGTGAAAGGAACTTTTTCATTAAAAAAACAACATTTTCAAATCCGTTGACAGTTTTGCCAAAAGCTCCTGTCAGACGCTGTGGAGAAAGGTTAGGATTGGCGTTATCTCCAAGCAGCGCTTGATCAATGGGTTGATCTTTCATCAATCCCTAGTGTTGGAGGAAAGACACCGACATCAGGGGGGTTAGCCAATTTTTATCTCAAACGATACAAAGTTAAGTCAAATCAAAATTGTTTCGGCTTTTTGCATCCGTGGCAACGCTCTGGAAATCAGCATTACGCCTATGTAGTAACCCTAAACTGAAAGCCAATCATCTCTTGCTTTGGAGACATTACCTATGGAGCTGCTCCTGCTCAATCGTCTAGGTGAGTGGAATCCGCAACTGTTTCGAGAACTTAAGGGTCTATCTAAGCCTCGCCATCTCTTGCTGACAGTTGCGACCTCCTTGGTGGGTCAATTCCTAATCCTTGTACCCAGTTTTGAACAATATTGCGTCAGCTCAGCTGGTAACGACTGCGCCCAGCTTGGTTGGGAAATTCAATGGACGTTTGTATACAGAACCCTAAACTGGATATTGCCTTTCTTCCTTCTAGTGGGTGGCGTTTACCTGCTGATTAGTAATTTAGGGAAAGAGGAACGTCAAGGTACACTGAACTTTATTCGGTTGAGTCCACAGTTGAGCCAAAGCATTTTAATTGGCAAACTCCTAGGGGTCCCTGCCTTACTTTATCTAGGGATAGGGTTAGCCATTCCCTTGCACGCTGTATCTGCCCTAGCAGAAAGCTTACCCTTCAATTGGATCTTGGGGATTTATATCCTCTGGGGGGCTGGTTGTTGCTTGTTCTACAGTGCTGCCATCCTGATATTGCTCAATGGATCTCAAGGTGGAATTCAATATGAAACTTGGGGCGGTACTTTTCTAGCCAGTTTATTGGGATTGTTTTATATCAGCCTGATCGATTTCAGTTTCAAGTGGTATCAGTCTGGTTCTGGGTTAGGGAACTGGGATTGGTTCTGGTTACCTCTTGGGCGTCTGCCAGACCTTTTATTTGGCTGGATACTTGTTACCTTGAGTGTGGGAACGTACTGGATTTGGCAAGCGTGCAATCGTCTGTTTCACAACCCAAGTGGCACTATATTGAGCAAGTCACAAAGTTACTGGTTAGTGGGTAGCTTTCAACTTTGGCTGTTGGGGTTTGCCATACCACAAATTAACTCGATCCCTTCAGAATTTCAGGTTCTTTGGGGTTACGCGGCCCTGTGTGTTTTGACTCCTATTCTGTTCATAATCTTAAATGCAGCTTTGTCTCCTCGCCGCCAAGCTTTACAGGATTGGGCTTGCTATCAACGCCATAATCATTCTCCTCATAAGAGCTTTTGGCATCACTCTCTGGTACAGGATTTGATTAGAGGTGAAAAGAGTCCGGCGCTGGTTGCGATCGCTATTAATTTACTGATAACCACTGCCATCTGGATGCCTTGGATTTTACTAGGGTTAACACAGGTTAAATCTGAGGGAAATTTTACAAGTCTCACAATATTCTTAGGTTGGCTCCTGACCCTGAATGTCACTTTAATCTATGCTGCGATCGCGCAAATCCTGCTGTTTATGAGAAAGTCGCAGCGGTGGCTCTGGGCAACTGGTACTTTAGGGACTTTAATTGGATTGCCGGTCATTGGGGCTTTTCTGCATCTAGAACCCCTACAAATCCCCTTACTGGGGTTGTTTTTCCCCTTACCTGTTCTCACACTCACCAACGCCTCAGCCCCAACGATTCTTCTGGGTTTCCTCGCTCAACTGAGTATCCTGGGATTATTAACTTTACAGTTGACGCGACAACTCCGAAAGGCGGGTGAATCTGCATCGAAAGCGCTGTTTGTAGAGCAGTCGTCTTTGCCTAGCGATCGCTTGACATAGGACGCTCTCGTAACCGAACCCAACATTTTGTAATTCGAGAAAACACTTATGAATTTACCTTGGATTAACCAACTAGGGGAATGGAATCCCCAATTATTTCGAGAAATTAAAGGGCGTCTTAGACCCCGTAATATTTTGATTGCAGTGACAATGTCATTGTTAGGTCAGCTGCTACTGCTGATGAGTTTCGCTGGTCAGCTTCCGACACCTCATGAGAATACGGCTGTCATTACTAACCGCTATTGCACAGGAACAAGCCAAAATTATGGTAGCCCTACCTGTCTTGCGGATGGTTTAGGCGGTTTTGTCCTTAACTGGGAGCTGTGGTGGAAAGATGTATTCATCTGGCTCAGCATCTTCGGCGTTTTTGCCCTATTAGTGATTGGCACCTATATGCTGATTGCTGACTTAGCGAAAGAAGAGCATCGCGGCACACTGAATTTTTTGCGCCTCACTCCTCAATCTAGCCGGAGCATTTTGACAGGTAAGATGCTAGGAGTACCAGTTGTACTCTATCTTGTCGGTGTTTTGGCATTGCCGTTACATCTGGCTGCCGGGTTATCCGCTCAAATCCCTTTAAGTTTGATACTGGTTTATTACGGTGTTCTTGGTACTAGTTGCCTATTTGCCTACAGTATTGCTTTACTCTTTGGTTTAGTTAGCAAATGGTTAGGCGGGTTCCAAGCGTGGTTGGGTAGCGGGTTAATCTTGATGCTCTTGTTCCCCATGACAGTAGTATTGGCTAATGGCTTCTACATTACTCAGACTCCAATCGATTGGCTGATACTGTTCAATCCAGAGCTGATGCTGCCCTATTTAATTGGCTCCAATTCTTTTGATGCGGCCAATCCCGTTAACTATGGTCATAGTTTAAGGGATTTGAAGTATTTCTCCTTGCCTATCACTACCAGTATTTGGAGTGTGGCAGGTTTGATGGTGTTTAATTTTGGCTTGTGGACTTATTGGGCTTGGCAAGGACTCCAGCGCTGCTTCCATAATCCGAGTGCCACTCTTTTGGGTAAGCAACAGAGCTATTGGCTAACCGCTTGTTTTGAAGCGGTAATTCTGGGGTTTGCCTTAAACCCAGAAGTTGCAAGCTGGAAACCTGAAGCTAGAAGTCTGTTTCATAATTTTCAGATTCTGCTTGTCTTTAACCTGTTGTTATTCCTGTGTCTCATCGCTACACTATCACCGCAGCGACAAGCGATGCAAGATTGGGCACGCTATCGGCACAAGCAGCGTTCTGCCCGTAAGCGAGGTGTTATGGCAGATTTGCTCTGGGGTGAGAAAAGCCCTGCAGTAGTCGCAGTAGGGGTGAATTTAGCGATCGCTTCTTCCATTTTGCTCCCTTGGATACTGCTGTGGCCTCAAAGTGAATACAAAATTCCTGCAATTTGGGGACTACTAGTAAACACCAGTCTCATGCTGCTCTACGCAACGGTTGCCCAACTGATGCTCTTTATGAAATCGCCTAAACGGGCACTTTGGGCAGCTAGCATTGTAGGCGGATTGGTTATCCTACCACCGCTCATTTTCGGATTCCTATCGATATCACCGATGGATGGGCCTGCTGTTTGGTTGTTTTCGGCATTCCCTTGGGCGGGTTTAGAATATGCCACCCAAATCAATATTTTCCTCGCCGTTATCGGTCAATCATTGGCGTTTGGACTGTTGGGCCTAAAGCTAACGCGACAGTTACGAAAAGCGGGTGAATCTTCGACGAAAGCCTTACTTTCTGGTCGTTCTCCCGTAGCGATTCAGTGATGATTCATCGTCACTAACGGACAAGTCCTTCTGCCCCCCTTAAAAACCAGGGGGGCTATTTTTTATCGCTTCAACTCTTGTTAAGCGCTTTTCTCACTAACTCCGGAATTTGGGAAGGGCGTTCTGCTACTGGTACATTTGCTCGTCTAAATGCGGCAACTTTGTGCTGGGCGGTACTGGCGTTAGTGACGGGGCCGGATAGTTGAGCCGCAATAACGGCACTAGCATCACCCACTTGTTTGTCTACAGGGGTATAGTATCCGGCAACATAGGCAATCACAGGCTTATCGATCGCTTCAGCAATATACTCAGCCGTAACATCTTCTCTCACACCACCCGTCTGATCGACTAAAACAATGGCTTTTGTACTTTCATCCATCGCTAAAATCTTCAGCCATTGACAAAATGAAGAACCTGCGATCGCATCACTACCCAAATTGACAGAAATGGACTGTCCTAGTTTTGCCTGAGTTAAAGCGAGAGCCACCTCATAAGTCAGAGCTCCAGCCCTCGCAATTAACCCAACAGAACCCGGTGTATAAAATTCAGTTTCCTGAGTCCCTAGTAAAACTTTTCCTGGCACAATGATTCCATAGCTGCTCGGGCCAACAATCAGAGTTTGGGTCGTTTCTGCTTTCCGCAGTAGGCGAACCATATCCAACGGAGGAACACCGCTAGTCACGAGAATCAGGTGCCGAATACCAGCGTCCATCGCTTCGAGGGCCGCATCCAGTACTCGGTAAGATTCCACAAAAATCACCGTGGCATCGACCACTCCTGTTTGTTCCAACGCTTGTTCTACTAAGTCAAACACCGGAATGCCATGGAGTTCCTGTCCGCCCTGACCCGTACTCACCCCAGCGACAACATTTGTGCCATAGGCTTTCATTTGGGCGGTGTAGTATGCACCCAGTGGTTGTGTAATGCCCTGTACCAGGATTTTGCTGTCTGGCGTCAAGTTCATGGTTGCTGAAAGCTCGCGATCGCTATCTTGTGCTTAGTTGAGCTTATCAAGAACAACCCCCTCTTCCCAGAGTCAAGAATGAGTTAAGAACTTTTAACATCAGATTTAGCAAGGGAGATCGCTTGTATAACCGCTTCATCTAAGTTATCCCTCCAATGTAGGGGGAGCGTCACCAAATTGTTTTTAACAGACTCCAAGTTTCCTCCAACGACGCGGATCACAAACTGAGGCAGTTGAGTCACAGACATAGAACGCCGAGTGATAGAACGATTACCATTGCGGTGTTCTCGCTCTCGATGAATGTGTAGACCCGTCGGTCTTTCGACTCGGTCAGGGGTACTCAGCACGGGTGTCTCTCCAATTAGAGAAAGGAGATGATTGGTAATCACTTCAGCAACTTTTGCACTAGCAGCAGGACTGCTCAAAATGTTCACCAAGACCACTGTAATCCCCTGGGCTACTATAAACTGCTCTAGAGCATTTTGCAGTTGTTGCACCGGAGAAGACACTGACCAGGCATCCCAGTTGGCATATCCCCCCACTATCAAGCAACTCGCTGGCTTTCCCTTAGCTCGATAGACCAAATCCAACGTGGCGGAAGCTAGGCAAGAGTCGTTACAGAGAATTCCAATATTGCCTTCAGTATCAGTCCAGTTGAGTTCGGTAAAGGGTCTGTTGAGTAGCTGTTGGTTAGCCTTGCCCTCAGGAATGGTTGATGCCAGGTTCAACAACTCAGTATGGCGTCCCAAGGCATTCTCGTTGACCGAGATTTTGCCATCTAGGGCCATAACCTCACCGGTGGAGCTAATACCAAGAGGATTAATTTCCACCAAGTCCAAGTCTTTTTGGACAAACAACTCATACATTTTCTGAACAATGCCACTCACCGACTCGATCAAATCCCCCTGAAGACCCATTTTGAGGATAAGACGGCGGGCATAAAAGGGGGAAAACTCTTGCTCGACCACAACCCTTTGCATGTGTTCGATCACCGACTCTACGTTAATGCCTCCTGTGGCCGAACCCAAAAGCACAGGACGACCGAGAGCATAGTCGAGAATGACTGCAAGATACAATTCTTGCTCAGCATCGTAGCGAGCTTCGGCGAGTAGCACTTTAGGATATCGACCGAGGATAGGGAGGTTGAAAATTGCTCTTGCGGCAGCGATCGCATCAATAGTATTCTCAACAAAGCGAATACCACCCGCTCTTCCCCGTCCACCAGTAGGCACCTGTGACTTCAGTACCACAGGATAGGGAATCTCCAAACGCTTGAGGTCTGTAGGATGGTCGATGCGTTGAGAGGGCAAAACAGGAATACCTATTTCGCGAAACAATTCTTTAGCTTGGTACTCTAATAAGTCCATGAATGGGAATAGTAAAGATCTAGGTTTCGTTTAAAGGTTAAACACCCATAATCTTCAAAGTAACGAAGTTTCCCAATTTGAGTCTGTCAAGCATCCTACGCACTAGTAGATTTTGGCAGAACTTTGTAGCGACCTTTCCCCCACAGTAGGGGAGCGGGGGCAAGAGGGTGTGGTCATAATTTGTTGGTTGAGACTGACGCTCCTGACGCGGGGACGCTCCAGAATTTTTGGTATATCACCAACGGGTTTTGACCACACCAGGGGCGAGAGAGCAGCAAGAGACGTTCCTAACGCACATAAGGGGAGATGCGGAGATGAAACAAGGATTTTAATTACCGCATATCGGTACGTTTGTCAAATTTAATTACTAAACCGACGCTCTAGCGCGATTCTTCCAATCTTTTTCAACTTGGTCAATTTTGTAGAAACGCTTCCAGAAAAAGTCCACCAGCGGAGTGGGTAAAATTTTTCTCATCAAAAACAACATCATGTTTCCACCCGTTGCCGCCACGTAACGAGAACGGGGGTGCCGCGCCTTTAAG
>JBFLZA010000287.1:0-10713 GCA_040756535.1 Cyanobacteriota bacterium | reverse complement strand
GTGAGGTGACGAGCGGTATCAGTGACATAAAGGTAGTAGATAGTTTCAGTGACGTTGGCTAAACTGCGAATTTGCTCTAGGGCTTGAGCAACCGTCATCTCTTCCTTGAGCGAGACATACTCAGGAGTCATGATTCGCCCAGCCGTATTGGGTTTATAGCCCAAAAGCTGAGTTGTGGCTTGTCGTTGGGTGGGACTGAGTTGGGCAATTAAACGCCGCACAACTTTGGCGGGTAACTCGTCAAACAGTCGCGCCCGATCATCGGGTGACATCTTATCGACAATGTCGAGAACGTCTTGATGCTTAAATTGCTCGACCAGCGCTTGCTGTACCCTGGAGTCAAGGTATTCATAGACTTCAATCGCCTCGTCTTTAGAAAGTAGGCGAAACGCGATCGCTTGCATGGTTTCGGGCAATCCTTCAATCGCCTCCGCAATATCCACAGGTTGCACAGGAACCAAAAGAGCTTTAGCTCCCTGAAAATTCTCTTGTTCAAGCAGTGCCTGTAGCTGCGATCGGACTAACTCCCGAAGTTCTTGCCGAGAACTAATCTGCAATGAAGATTGGTGAGTTCGAGCCAAGATATCCTCCTTGAATCTAGTGTCTTTAGTTCATCGATTGAGAATAATCTCATAAACTTCAATCCTTATCTTTGTATGCAAAATTTCTGGGTTAAATTCATGTTCTCGTGGCATTTTTAGCCACTTGTAGAGTTCTCACCATCAGGAAATTTCTCTCTGTTTTTAGTATTAAAGGCAAATATGATTAGAAAGTGACAGCAATCTAGCAATACAACTTGACTATTACTACAAAAAATCCATAGCACAAAATTACATCAGGATTATTTCGGTAATATCACAAATATTTTCAGTTGAATGTATCGCTTTATAAAGGCACGATATTAATGAAGATAAATTTCAATTAAAGATATCTAGGTGGCTATGTCTCTACACTATGAGCAGGGTTGAGCTTGAATGAAAAACCCTGTAGATATCAATAGCCTACTAGGGTAAAAGGTAGGAATAAATTTAGAGAAACAAACTAAAATTTTGAATTTTAAATTTGGAATTGCTTACTCCAAATGGTGACCACCGACACGAAACCAGCGATAGCCATAGCCCTCAAGATGGAGTTTGTGCGAAGTCCTCTCAACTGCCTCGTAGGGTTGATCTCCCAGTAAGTCAATCAGGTGTTTACCCTCGTCATCGTTTAGCTTAAGTGTCACGGTAAAAGCCTCTTTTGAGAAATTATGCACGGCAATTACAACACCACCTCGCCACGATGATCGGTGTGCAAAGACGCAAGGATTTCCTGTCTCGATTATCTGCCACTTCCCCCAGCCAAACTCCGGGCATTCCTTACGCATACGGATGGCGCGTTCCATCCAGTTGAGGAGTGACGTGGGGTCATGACGCTGCTCAATGACATTCAAGTGCTTGTAGCTGTATTTCCCTTCTGCGACTACAGGGAGTACTAGTTGCTCGGAGGATGCTGTTGAGAAGCCTGCATTCGCCTCATTTGACCACTGCATTGGCGTGCGGGCTGGGTTGCGTTCTTCCAGGGATAAATCATCGCCCATGCCAAGTTCCTCGCCATAATTGAGCACAGGAGTACCGGGCAGTGTCAACATCAAACTGTAAGCCAGTTGCAGGCGACGCGGGTCACCGTCCACCATGGGGGCGAACCGACGGCGGATACCGCGATCGAAAATCCACATCTTCTCTTTATCCGGTGCAAACGCAGCAGCAATCTCGTCTTGTTGGGCGTCGGAGAGTTTACCGAGGTTCAGTTCGTCATGATTGCGGATGAAGTTCGCCCATTGACAGATTTGAGGAATACTCGGCAATGCCTTTAAGGCTTCAATAATTGGGGTTGCTTGTTCACGCGCAAGAGCAAGGAATAAATTCTGATTGCCAATGAAGTTAAATAGCAATTGCATTATGTCTCCGTCACCGAAGAATTTTGGTAACTCTTCAACTGAGACATTTGCCTCTGCTAGCAAAATCGCATCTCCGCGTCGCCACGAAAGAAAGTCCCGTAATTCTTCTAGGTAATCGAATGGGCTTTCGACATCCAGTTGAGTCTCATTTCCTCTGACTTCAACTAAGAATTCAGCTGCATCAACCCGGAAGCCGGACACACCCAGGGCAAGCCAGAATCCCATCACTTTCTGGATTTCCTCACGCACCTTAGGGTTGGTAATATTTAAGTCGGCTTGATGGTCATAAAATCGGTGAGCGTAGTAGGCTCTCGCCTCGTCGTTATACGTCCAGGTACTCTCTTGGAAACCTGGAAAGACAATTCCTTCCTTCACATCTTCCGGTTTTTCCTTCGACCACACATAGTAATCCCGGTACTTGGAATTCTCATCCTTGCAAGCGGCTTGAAACCAAGGGTGTTGGTCGGATGTGTGGTTAATAACTAAGTCAACGACGACACGAATACCGCGTTCGTGCGCCTGACGAGTAAATTCAACAAAATCACCGAGCGTTCCCAAGCGGGAGTCAACGCTGTAGTAATCCATTACGTCATACCCATTGTCCTTGTTAGGAGTCGGGTAGAACGGCAATAGCCAAATGCCGGTAACTCCCAAGCCAGCGATGTAGTCGAGTCGCTGAGTCAGTCCCTCAAAATCACCAACGCCGTCGCCATTGGCGTCCATGTAGGTTTCAACATCAATGCAGTACAAGATAGCGTTTTTGTACCAAAGGTCTAACATGGAGAATATCCCCGCGATCACTGTTTTTAGTGTTAAAAACAAATCTGATAATAGACGAGGCTTGACTGCCTAACGTTCAATCTCGTTGCCAGATGTGTTATACATACGCCACTCCTGAATACCCCAACGGCTAAGAATCGATGCAGCGCGAACGAATCCGGCTTGAGCTAAGAAATTTCATGAGTTAGAGAGGAATACAAATCAGCACAGATAAGTTACTCGTAATTTTTTAAGAGATTTAACATTAGTTTCTGTACTTCGTTGAGCCGGAATCGGACGGTTTTGCAACCAAGCGAATAGGGCGGCTGCACCGAGGAGAATCAGAGTGATGATTCCCACGATCTGAAGCATAATATTATAACGCATAAAATTCCTGATTTTAAGTTGAATTTGTTTAAAACTTGTTCTGTTCAGCCTGTATTTTCAAAGCCTGATTCATCTGTTCAAAGCCGCGCTTTGTGTCTTTATCCAGTTGGCTGGTAAATAGTGGAACAAGTTTCCCTTTGAAAATTTCCTGCTGTACGAATCGCACGCGATTTTCACCTAATGGTTCGATGATGAAGATATGTTCGCCATCAAAAAGTCCCGGCGATAGAAAATGTCCTAGCCAACGTAACTCGCGGTTCGGTTCTGCTTTGAGAATTATGGGTTGGAATCTCATACCACTTCCATCCGAAGGTTTAATGTGTACTTTAAGCCGTTCCCCTTGCTTAACTTCTCCGCTTACTTTACGGATAAATGGGTTCCACTTGGGAAAGCTGGCAAAATCGGTGAGCAGTTTCCAGACTCGCTCATCCGATGCTTGAATTTCGATTTCAGAGTGAAGTTCTTTCATTGCCGATTGCTCTTTGCAAATTAATTAATTAAACGAGATTAAAGTGTTCCATGTGGACGTTTGTAGTAGGTACATCCAAGTCATACAAAGCTGCCTCTAGCTGATCCATCATTTTCGGTGCGGCACAGATGAAGTATTGACGGCTACCTCGATGGAGGGGGATGTAACGTTCTAGAAGTTCCTTGTCAACGTAACCCGTTTCTCCCGACCAATCCTCTGGCGGTTGTCTCAAAACGTGGACAATAGTGAGGTCTAAATTTTCATCGAGGGCATCCAGTTCTTCCCGAAAGGTCACGTCTTCCCAGGTTTTGTTCGCGTAGATCAACAAGAAGGGACGGTCATCCTTGCGATCTTACTTGCCATGTACAGCCAATCTAAAACACCCTGTAACTCTATCTGTTTTCAGTATTAAAAATAAAGATGACTAGAATGTGACAAGGCACTAGTACAAGAAGGCTCCAGGGCAGAGGACAGAAGGAAGAAAGGCTTATACTTTCTACTTTTGACTCGATTTTTAACTGGTCACTTATTTGTGTCCGACTGCACTAGGAATCTCGTTCTCTTGAAGAAAGCAAGCCGAACAACGGGCCAAGGATGGCACCGAAAACAAAACCACCTGCGTGTGCCCAATAGGCAACGCCGCCGCCTTCAGCGCCGATATTAGCGGGTGCCTGTAAACTAGCAATACCATAGAAAGCTTGTTGCACAAACCACCAACCCAGGAAAAAAATGGCTGGTATTCTAACCGTGTGGAGAAAGTAACCAAGGGGAATCAGAGTGAGAATTCTAGCTTTGGGGAAGCGGATAATGTATGCTCCCAATACTCCCGCGATCGCGCCACTCGCTCCTAGTGCCGGAACATTAGACTGAGTAGAGAAAAACCATTGAGCTAAACCCGCTAAAATGCCGCAAGTCAGATAAAAAATTAAGTACTTGACTCGACCGAGGTGTTCTTCAATAGGTATAGAATTTCTCTGATATTCAATTGAAGAACTATGTCGATAGTTAGAGTTAAATGGATTGCCACTTTTCTATCACATTTGCTTTTGACACTAAAAGGAGATGGAGTTTTTCAGGTTTACAATCCGATGGTATCTCTTCTTGCGAAGCAAATTTTTACGAAAATACCAGTGTTTATGCCTTACCGTCCGCAATACAGGAGATATGCAATCGGTTGCTCAACAGTTTATCCAAGCGATCGCGCAGCATCATCACTGGATGAGAGAACACAAGTAGGTGATGCCAGCGGAATCAGGTAAAAGGCAAAAGGTAATCATTTTTCCTTTTCCTTTAGTATTAGCAATAAAGGAGGTTGAAGCGAGCTGTTTGTAGGGGACACGGCAATGCCATACCCCCTACTGTACCTTGGTTATTCGAGAAACGCTATAGTAGTTTGCCCTTCAAGGGTAAAAGTGCCAAACTTAGAGATCAGTAACCAATAAAATTGAAACATTGCTGAAATAAGTTTCATAATATCACTTTTTAATCACATTCTTTGGCAATACTGAAAATAGATGGATCAGAGCTTTATAGCTCTGAATCAAAAGGTCAATGGCTTATTGAAACGTACTGAATCCGAGAAGATGATTGGACAACCATCAATTCTTTAGAGCCATTACCTGAAAGATTTCAAAATTCGTTAGTTTTTGACACATAGAAGGATTAACCATGACTACCATTCTTTTCAAACAGACTGCTTTTTTACTAAGCCTCACTGCTGTGACTGTTGTTTCGAGTGGGTTCAAAGCTCAAGCTCAGACCGCCGACTTCGCGGCTGCTGATGTAAAAGCAGAATCAAGTCTAGAGACTACAGCACCAATTTCTTCTTCTACTCTAATGCCTGAGTTCTCAGCTTCTCCAATTCCGGAAACCACCTCTGAAACTACAAATTCTGTGGTAGCTCAAGCTGGAAGTACTACCCCGCCCTTGAGAGCTACTCGCTCTGGCCCAAGCTATATCGGAGTTGGCAGTAATATTGGTTTTCGTGGCGACACTCGA
Source organism: Cyanobacteriota bacterium (assembly GCA_040756535.1). Taxonomy (GTDB): domain Bacteria; phylum Cyanobacteriota; class Cyanobacteriia; order Cyanobacteriales; family Coleofasciculaceae; genus JBFLZA01. The sequence goes on along the minus strand of JBFLZA010000287.1, from coordinate 5,161 downwards.
TTAAGCGAAGGTAGTGCTAATGTGTTTAGCAAAGTCGGGCTGACAAACACCTTATCTGCCAGACCCTCTGCTTTGATTGGTAGCAATGCAGCCTTTCTGCTGCCAGTAACTGTAGACTTTGCACCGGGGCAAACTGTTGGATTCAGGACAGCTCCTTATGTAGGAGGCGGCGTAGCGATTTCTACAGCCAGAGATAGCACTATCGGTCCACTTTTGACGGGTGGTGTAGATGTGCCTGTATCACGTCAAGTTACGGCAACGGCTGGCGTGAATGTCGGTTTTGTCGATCGCACTGATGTAGGGCTGTTATTAGGAGTTGGCTACAACTTCTAAGAATGACCAAAGTTGGGCTATTGCTAAGGCAATCTATCCCGGTCGTCAAGGAGGTAGTATTCTCGGGACACTAGTGTTAGGTGTTGTTGGAGCCTTTATTGGTGACACTTTGATGACGCTACTGCGAACAGGAACTTTACAACTGACAGCAACTAGCTTGAGTATTCCTGGCGTCTTCGTCGCCGTTTTGGGAGCGATACCCCAGAGGTTCATGTCGAGGGCGATCGGCTTGTTGAAGTGATTCTAAGCATCAACCGAGTGCTTGGGTGTCTGCCAAATATCCAACTTTGATCAAGTTTAAGTTACACTGCCGCTCAAAAGACATCCTGACTCGTCGCTGTCATGTTCTAGTCACAATTGTTGCTAATACTGAAAAAAGCTTCAAAAGACTGACTCTGACAGCGAAAAATTCTCTAGTGAAGCTGTGAATTTAGGTCGATCTATAGGCTTACTCGCCTTAATCCTTGCTTTGTACATTCTCTGGCAAATCCGCCAAGTACTTTTGCTTTTGTTTACAGCAGTAGTGCTGGCAAATGCATTAAATCAGCTTGTCCAACAACTCCAACGCTTGAGAATTCGGCGTGGCTGGTCTGTTTTCCTAAGTCTTGACATCTTGTTCGTAATTTTTATTGTCTTATTATGGCTAGTTGTGCCCCCCTTTGTCGAGCAGTTCCAAGAACTAGTCAACTTACTCCCCAGAGGTTTACAAGCGGTTCAAAATGCTATTAATTGGTTAGAAAATCGCTTACTTGGCACAGCTTTTTTTAATTTTACTGGAATTGAAAACATTATCCAACAAATTTTGCCACTCGCTACTCAAGTAGTGGAAAGTTCTATTGGTCTGTTTTCTACGTCTATTACGGCTATTTTACAACTCATTTTTGTGTTAATTGTCACCCTCATGTTGTTGGTAAATCCTCAGCCATACCGCCAGTTATTTATTCGATTATTTCCCTCATTTTATCGCCAACGAGTTAATGAAATTCTCGGTCGGTGTGAGATAGCTTTGGGAAGTTGGACAGTTGGTGCTTTACTAGAAATAGTTTTTGTTGGTGCTTTGAGTGGAATTGGCTTATGGATTTTGCAAGTTCCGCTGGCATTAGCCCATGCTATCTTAGCGGGATTACTCAACTTTATTCCTAATATTGGTCCAACATTAAGTGTAGTACTGCCAATGGCGATCGCACTGCTCGATGCTCCCTGGAAGGCCGGCGCAGTTTTGATTCTATATATTGTGATTCAGCAAATTGAAAGCTATTGGTTAACGCCTACCATTATGGCAAAACAAGTGTCGCTTTTACCTGCCATTACTCTGACTTCTCAAATAATCTTTACTAGCTTCTTTGGAGCATTAGGACTATTAATGGCACTTCCGTTGACTGTGGTGACTAAAACTTGGCTAGAGGAAGTTTTAGTTAAAGATGTTTTAGATAAGTGGAATTACTGTCAGCCTCAACCTGAAAATCAAGAGGACGAAACATTTGACAATCGTAGGATTCCATTTGACAATCGTAGGATTAGCCGTGCTACGGAAAGATAAATAAAACCCACATTCCGCACCCTGAAGTGTCCCACACTCTACAGCTAGAGTAATTAGAATCTTGGCTTGCTATATATAGCCTTTAGTTCATCAGTACTACGCTATCTGTAGAAATAATTCAAGTGTGCAACCGCTACATTTAGTAGGTGCGAAATGTGGGATAAAAACTCCTATATTGCTATCTTTACAATGTTAAAAATAAATGTAATCAGAAAGTGACGGTCAGGAGCTTGCAGTGCTAATGGTAAACATTCTCTAATTGAGAGGCAGTTCAATTTGAAAAGTTGAGCCTTGCCCAACTACACTGGTAACGCTAATTTGACCGCCATGCGCTTCAACAAGTTGCTTTGCGATCGCTAAACCCAAACCGAACCCCCCCCTTTGCCGGGATTGCCCAGCGTTAACTCGATAAAATCGATCAAAAATATGGGGCAAATCGGCAGCAGGAATCCCGATTCCATTGTCCTCAACTTGTATCACCGCGCAACGGGACTGGGTAAACAGGCGTAATTGCACAATGCCTCCAGCAGAGGTATAGTTGCAGGCATTGCCCAGAAGGTTTCCGACTGCCTGACGCAACAGGTTTGGATCGGCTTTCACTGCTATTGGTTGTTCAGGGAAATGGCTGTTCAAACTCAAATCTTTGGCAGTGGCTTGGCTTTCATAGGAATTGACCAACTCCCGTAGTAAGTTCGTCAAGTCAATCTCTACTAGAGCATCGAGATCTAATCGCCCTGCATGACGAGCCAGAAGCAACAGATTACTGACTAGACTACTCATTGACTTAGTAACTTCTACAATTTGCTCCAAGCGGTAACGCTGCTCTGAACCATCCTCATCGGGAAAGAGCAACCCAGCTTGAGCATTGCTGAGAATCGCTGCTAGAGGAGTACGCAATTCATGAGAGGCATTAGCAGTAAAGCGTTGCAACTGTTCGTAGGCTTGATGGATCGGCTGCATTGCCAATCCTCCCAAGAACCAACCTGTAAAACCAATCACGCCTAAAGCCACAGGTACAGAGAGCGTCAATAACAGCAAGAATTCTCTAACAGCCTCTTGGACAGGAGTCATTAAAGTAGCAACCTGAAGATAACCAATCACTGTCCCCGCTTGCTCCACAGGTAGAGTAACTTGACGCAGCCAGACTCCTGTTGGCATTGCCTCTATTGAGTCATGAGTAGTCTTGATCGTCAGAAATTCATCTTCTACTATTAACGCCTCTGTTGGAGGCAAACCGAAAAATTGCAAAAGTTTTCCATCGGGATTGTACCAACGTGCATAAACGACTTCACTCGCCAACACAGAGGCATTATTCCCCAAGAGTGGCACATTTTCCAGATTTACCTGCCACTGTTCTTGGGCAAATTCATACTTTACACTTGCTGCCATTACCCTAGTCTTGGTATAGAGTAATCGATCCAATATTTCTAGCTCGTCGGTAACTTTCTGGTAGTAGATTACACCTGCAAAGACAATCAGAATGCTACCCATTGATAGGGTAAACCAACGTGCCAAATTGCGACGGCTACGATTAAACATGAGCAAAGAAAAACTGAAAAATGATCAACAGGTATCTCTCATTGTTCATGTTTCTGGGGCATTGAAACGATACCCCATACCGTAGACTGTTTCAATCCAATCTGCCGCACCTACAACCTGTAAACGCTGCCGTAGCCGACGTATCAACGTCGTGATCGCATTACTTTCTGGTTCAGTTCCCCACTCCCACAACGCCTGTTCAATTTGGTCGCGACTTAAAAGTTGGCGGGGGTGACGCAGGAAGAACTCTAGCAACTGAGATTCCTGACTGGATAATTTGACCTTTTGCTGACCTCGTTCCACGGTAAGGCTATTCAGGTGCAGTTGTAAATCGGCAAGGCGGAGGGTGTCTCCTAACCACAGAGGCGATCGCCGTCCTAACGCTCTGACTCTAGCTAAAAGTTCTACCATATCTGTAGGTTTGACTAGATAGTCATCGGCTCCAGCATCCAATCCAGTTACTTTATCCGCCGTAGTGTCCTTGGCCGTTAAAATCAGTACGGGTGCCGTTTTACCAGCTTGTCGATACTGGCGACACAGGCTAATGCCACTGATATCTGGCAGCATCCAGTCTAAAATCAACAGGTCATAGTCTTTTTGGGAAAAAAGCCATTGGGCGGTTCCTCCATCTTGAACGCCATCAACAATATGTCCGGCTTTCGACAAAACTGTCTGAATTGGATTGAGTTGTGCTGGGTCGTCTTCTGCTAGTAATATCCGCATAGGTTGACCTCCTCTCCCGTTAACTAATTGACTTAGGACTTACGCAAAGCCTCTATCTGTAGGGTGTATGACGGTAGCGTAACGCACCATGACCGCTATTACTTCAAATGTCCTCTAAATATTAGGATTCCAGAGTTGCCCCCAAGGCGTCTATATGGGAAAATAACGGCACTCGACATTGCCCAAACCTGAGACTTGCGCTTTTTACAATTTGGCATATTGCTTTATGTCCTTACCTCGCTGGTGGAAAGCATTGAATGTTCTATGGCTAGAATTCTGGCTACCTCTACCCCTGTTAGGAGTTTGCTTTTGGCTGGCAGGTAGCGTGATAACAGAGCAAGTATTGAGTCGGCCTTATTCAACAGTAAATACGCTGCAAGCGAATGCACAACGAAAAGTGCAGCTATCAGTCACGGTGTTGGCAATCAAAGCAGAAATTGAAAAGAGTGAAAGACTAACGAAAGTCGAGGTTATAACAGCAGAATCCGCCCTCAAAAGGTTAGAGTTTGAGTTTCCTGTCACAGAATTCAATCAAGTGGAAGCTAGTATTGCTCAAGAACTCGGTCTGTCTCGGGCAGATGTTAGGAAGCTCGTGCGTTATCAAGTAAAAGATTAAATTTGCAATGGCTGCGGTTGCCAAAGCTAAAGTCGCTGCTCAAGACTGGATTTAAAGATTGCTATTCATCATTCAAATCATCTATTTCTACGAACTAATTGTTTAACAGTAGTTAATTTTGATGATATTAAATAAATTTTCACCAATTAGTTAATAATTTTAAATTCCTATGGATAGAAAAAATACCCACCTAGACAGCTAAGCGGGTTGTCACTTGTTTGGGTAAGAGGCTTGCTTAAACCCCTACATCTTTGAGTCTACTAAGGAAATGTGACGAAAAAGTGACAATCAGAAAAATCGTTTACTCCCTTACTATCTTGACAAGAGAACCCGAATCATTAGTGCGATAGACAAAGTTTCGTTTCCCACCTTCAGCCGTTACTTTCCAACCAGAAACTACCATCTGGGTG
>JBFLZA010000286.1:0-10720 GCA_040756535.1 Cyanobacteriota bacterium | reverse complement strand
CTGTCCCCTTGGTGATTAAAGAGAGCAAAGAACCTTTATTGTCCGTAGACTGGGATGCGGTTATCTGTGGCGGCACCTTGGGAATTCTCATCGGCGCTGCCTTACAAAAACGTGGTTGGCGAGTTGCTGTAGTTGAGCGAGGCATTTTACGGGGGAGAGAGCAGGAGTGGAATATCTCCCACAAAGAACTAGAAGTATTTTTAGAACTGGAGTTACTTTCTCAAGCTGAATTAGAGAAAGCGATCGCAACTGAGTATAACCCCGCACGCATCAGCTTTTTTGAAGGGCCGGATTTTTGGATACGGGATGTTCTCAACATTGGTGTTGACCCCGTCTTTCTCCTCGATACCCTAAAATCGAAATTTCTAGAAGCAGGGGGGCAACTGTTTGAACAGACTTCCTTTGCAGGAGCAGCTGTTCATCCCGATGGTGTTTTCATTGAAGCCGCAGGAGGATTGAAAACACGGTTGCTCATCGATGCCATGGGTCATTTCTCGCCCATTGTCAAGCAGGCACGGCAGGGAGAAAAACCAGAAGGCGTTTGCTTAGTCGTTGGCAGTTGCGCTCAAGGTTTTCCTCAAAATGAAACGGGCGATCTCATCGTCTCCTTCACACCCATCGAGAATCAATGCCAATACTTCTGGGAGGCATTTCCCGCACGGGATGGCAGAACAACCTACTTATTTACCTATATCGATGCTCACCCAAAACGCCCTAGCTTAGAGTTTTTATTGGAAGAGTATCTGCGCCTCTTGCCGGAATACCAGGGCGTTGAATTGTCCCAACTTGATTTTCAGCGAGTGCTGTTTGGCTTTTTTCCCTCCTACCGACACTCACCTGTTAGGATGCCTTGGAACCGAATTTTGCCAGTAGGCGATAGCGCAGGCGCTCAATCACCCGTGAGCTTTGGCGGATTTGGCTCAATGGTAAGGCATCTGAAGCGTCTTACCGAAGGAATTCATGAAGCCCTTCAAAGTGATGCTCTGTCACGAAACGCGCTCTGGGAACTGCAACCTTATCAGCCCAATATTGCCGTCACTTGGCTATTCCAGCGGGCAATGAGCGTCGGGATTGAGCAAAAACTGTCTCCCAATCAAATCAATCAGCTTCTCACTGGTGTCTTTCAGGCAATGGAACAGTTGGGAGACGATGTTCTGCGGCCTTTCTTACAAGACGTTGTCCAGTTCCCAGGTTTATCTAAAACGCTCTTGCTAACATCTGTGACTAAACCTGGACTTGTGTTGCCAGTGATTCCTCAGGTTGGACTGACAACTCTGTTGGATTGGCTCGTCCATTACATCAACTTGGGTATTTACACTGGGTTGTATCCCGTGGGGCAGCTAATGAATGAGGCGGTAAAAACGCTACCACCGATACCGCAATATTACTGCCATCGTTGGATTGAGGCCTGGTGTTATGGCTCTGGGGGCGACGATTAAAACTGTTCTTGTTTACAGAGTAATGGAGTGAGAACTCCGCATACAGGTGGAGTGATTCCATCGGCATGGTTTGCTAACATCTCCATGTATAACAGAATACAGATTTTGCCACCTGTTCCTTCCCACTTGCTGCTCCATTCCCTTGATTGAAGATTGGTTCGTAAAGCATGGGCACGGCAGCATCAGGGTTTTCCAACTCATGCCAAAACGCACTCGAAAGAAACGCCTTCGTTCTAACTATTGGTTACATGAATTTGACGACATTGTTCGTGGTGTCTCAGGGGGATTCTTGTTTGGAATCCCACTGCTGTACACAATGGAAGTTTGGTGGATTGGCTCTCAGATATCCCCGCCTATGATGCTGGCTATCCTGGCTACTACCTTTGTCGTGGTTTTCCTGCTCAATCGCACTGAAGGCTTTCGCAAAGCCCAAAGTCAACAGTTCCTCGATAATCTGATGGATAGCGTTCAATTACTGGCGATTGGCATCGTCTGCGTTGCCGTTGTGCTGATTTTGTTGGGTGAAATTCAACTAGGAACACCATTGAACGAAGCATTGGGTAAGATCATCCTTGAAAGTATCCCTTTTGCTCTAGGTGCAGCCTTGTCGCGATCATTTTTGAGTGGCGATCGCTGGTCATGTTCAGAAGTCGATGACTCCGACAACCAAGGCGATCGGGCGAAAAAGGTAAACAAACAAAATCTTCAGGCTACTCTCGCCGACATTGGTGCCACTTTAATTGGTGCAATGATTATTGCTTTCAACATTGCCCCAACTGACGAAATCCCAATGCTTAATGGATCAATATCACCGCCGTTGCTTTTAGCGATTATCGCCGCCTCGCTCGTAATTTCCTACGGTATTGTTTTCCAAGCTGGCTTTACTACTCAGCAAAAGCGCCGACAGCAGCAAGGTATCTTTCAGCGCCCACTCAGCGAGACTGTTGCCTCCTATCTTGTTTCACTTTTTGCTGCCATGTTTATGCTGTTATTTTTCAATCGGCTGACGTTTGATGACCCCTGGACGCTGTGGTTGAACTACACAATATTACTAGGATTCCCAGCCTGTGTTGGCGGCGCAGCAGGACGCATTGCTCTATGAATTACACTGACTCATCCCCACAAGATAAACAAAAGCTCAGTCGCTCACCTGCTGAGTGGACAACCTTTTTGATTGCCTTGTTCATCCTCGCGGGGATTATCGGACTGGTATTTCACGAGTGGCGGACTCAGGAGAATAAACCACCCGTGCTGTCAGTAACTTACCCAAGTGAGATTCGCCAAGCGCCCGGACAGTATTATGTTCCTTTTGAAGTTATTAACAAGGGCGGCGAGACGGTGGAGTCAGTTCAGATTATTGCTGAACTCCGCATCAATGGTGAGGTGGAAGAATCGGGTGAACAGCAAATCGACTTTCTTGCTAACGGCGAAAAGGAGGAAGGTGCATTTGTGTTTACCCGCGATCCGCGTCAAGGAAAACTAACGGTGCGAGTAGCTAGCTATAAGCTACCCTAATCCTGGCTTGATTAACCTCAGGGAGCTAGCGTTAATTGGTAAAGTTGCCACTTGGAGGCTGATGATCTTAAGTTATCTCTTTTCTCAGAAATAGCAATGTTTCTTTACATTCTGAAAGCATACGTTAGCGTAGTGGAAGATTAGCCTTCACGTTCCTAAACAGCTTTTGTTAAACTGGGCGATCGCGAGGGTCTAAATCTTTAGCTAATGCAAGTTATCCCGATGGGTTCGCGTGTGTGGAGTTTCTATTAGAAACTTACTGCTCAAATCTATCCTTGGGAAGTGTTCAGGGTTGGGCATCAGCGTGATTTCCCGATACTGAAAAAAGAGCGTTATAATCGCCATCATTACTGTGATACCTATTCTACGATCTGAGTTAATGACTGCTCAACAATCTCAAACCCATTTACTGATGATTGAAGACGACGAAGGAAGTAGAGAACTCGTCTTAGAAAATTCATCCTATTTGATTGGCAAAAATGCAGACTGTGATATTCAATTGTCATCATCGTTTGTCTCTCGCCGACATGCTACTTTAGAGCAGAAACAGAATCCTGATGGTACTTTCTCTTACCAGATTATTGACGGCTATAAGGGAAAACCCAGTTCTAACGGAATTCTAGTTAATGGTCGCAAGGTCGCTAACCACCTTCTTCAAACCCGCGATGAAATTGTCTTTGGTCCTCAGGTAAAAATCGCCTATTACCTACTACAGAGGAATTCTAATCTAGGTGATGCAGGAGACGAGTTTGACATCACTCTCATTAGCCCTGGCATGATTGATGAGGAGGAAGAATTTTAATTTCTCAATGAATGATGAGAGGTTAAACCCTTCGGTAGGGAAAAGGAATGGTCTGTATTTCCCCCTCTCCCCTCCCCCCTTCACCTGCCCCAAAGGGGCTTCAATGTAGGGGCACAGGCGTAAGGGCGCGAGAAATATTGCTGGACGCTCTCGTTCTTATTTTTCCTTTCCCATAATAAATTAAGGGGCTTGAAACCCGGTTGGGTTTCTAGTTCTTCCCCTTTCCCCTGGAGAAATGCAGTTTCGGTGAATCTAAAAGATTCGACTCAGTAACGAACAAGTAGACATAAGTTAACAAAATATAGCCTTTCGTTACGAAGCCTCTAGTGAAACCCTCTCTTCCAGAAAAGTCGGCGAGGACTCGCGCTCATCTCTTTTAGGGATGGGAGGAACGCCATTCGCCGACTTTGAGTAATCGGGAATAGTTCATAACCCATTCCTCAGAAATCTCACGTCCTTCAGTCGTAGAATGAGTTTAAATTAGAACCCCTATGTCTCAAGAAAGGAAGCCTTTCGCTCTAAGCTAAGAATATAGCTAAACAGACACTTGTATCAAGCCTGAAATTAGGTAGGGGTTGAAAAATGGCAGGAAAAAAAATTTTAATGCTCGTCGGTGACTTTGTAGAAGACTACGAAGTGATGGTGCCCTTTCAGGCATTAATGATGGTAGGGCATACCGTCCATGCTGTGTGCCCGGAGAAGAAAGCGGGAGAAACAGTAAAGACAGCTGTTCATGACTTTGAAGGCGATCAAACTTACAGCGAAAAACCCGGTCACAACTTCAAACTGAACGCAACATTTGACGAAATAACAGCAGACACCTACGATGCTTTGGTGATTCCTGGAGGAAGGGCACCTGAATATATTCGCCTCAATGAGAAGGTACTAGAAATCACCCGTCACTTCACCTCAGCCAACAAACCCATCGCAGCCATTTGCCACGGATTGCAGGTTTTAGCTGCTGCTGGAGTATTGGAAGGTAAAAGTTGTACGGCTTACCCTGCCTGTGGCCCAGATGTGACTCGTGCTGGTGGGCTTTATGTCCATATTCCTCCTGACGAAGCAATGGTTGATGGTAATTTAGTGACAGCACCAGCATGGCCTGCACATCCCAACTGGCTAGCTGAATTCCTAAAACTTTTAGGAACTAGAATTGAGCATCAACAAGCTGTAGGAGTGTAAATAATCCGAAAATAGGTATCAGGAGTTAAAGTGGTAGGGTGGGCACTACACTCCAACGCTCAAATCAGCTTTTCAACTTCTGTAGACTCCTGCCCACCCGAAAGGTTTTATCAAGGGTGCAACACTGTCCATGAGAAAAGCGCCCACGAGCATTGCGGTGGAAATCGCTTTCTCCTATTCCCGATTTCCCTTATAGCTCGCCTGGTTGCATATCCTTGGTTAGAGTAGAAGCGATAGGACACTCCCCCAATAGGAAGAGTTGTTGATAAGTAATTCTACCAAGTTAATCTTAATTTCCACAAGGCTAGCTTTTTTGTTTACTAATATAGATTAAATAGATTAAATATTGAGTAAACCTCCCCAGATGAATCATTTTTTTGGTTAAACTAAGTCACAGCAAAAACAGTATTTTTTTGACTTGCCAATAACTGAGAATTATTGGGAGAATTTTACTTTATGAAAATCTAATGCTTTTACAGTCAAAAAAACTGATAGAAAAACTCTTAGTTAAGAGTTATAGACCTTTTATCACGTATCCGCAATTACCAGTAGCTCCGCGAATCCCATCTCAGTTCAGCTCATTTCTAATACTGCTAATTCTGACTGTGGCTGGGTATGCGGGTAATTATTTTAATCTATCACTCTTTTTTGGAGTGGATTTTCTGTTTGGTAGCATTGCTAGCTTGATAGTGGTGTGCCTGTATGGGACAGCTTGGGGAACAGTTGTTGCCGCAATCACTGGCTTCCACACCTTTGTTCTGTGGGGACATCCCTATGCAGCCATTATCTTGACATTGGAAGCACTTTTCGTAGGTGGGGGAGGACGCCGCAAGCAACAAAATATTTTGTTGCTAGACGGATTTTACTGGATTTGCATCGGTATGCCTCTTGTGTGGCTGTTCTATGCAGAGTTCATGGGAGTGCAAGCTCAAACAGTATGGCTTGTCATGCTCAAGCAATCTATCAATGGTATCTTTAATGCCCTGATTGCCAGTTTATTACTCACTCACTTGCCTGTCCGAAACTGGGTGGTTCGTCGTAAATCCGCTAATACTTTCTCTCTTCAGCTAATATTATTTAACCTGTTAGTAGCTTTTGTTTTATTTCCAGCATTAACGCTCGTGGTTTTGAATAGCAGAAGTGCCATGAGCAATATAGAAAGAACCATTGAAGCCAATCTCCAACATGCATCTACAGAGATAGCGACTGAACTGCACTTGTGGCATCAACAAAATCTAAATGCTCTCACGCAACTAGCTCAAGTTACTGCTCGTTCTGAGATGAGTCCATCAAGAGAGTTACAGGAAAGTACAGAACTATTGCAACGCACGTTTCCCATATTTAATCAAATTTTTGTTGTTGACAGAGAGGGTAAAACAGTTGTCTCTTCTCCCCAGCTAGATCAGAGCAGTACTGACAAGACCAAGTGGAAATTAATAGAGGCTGCCAAGCAAGAGTTTACCTCTAATATCTTGCTCATAAACGATGGAACTTCATCTCCCAAACTCGTTTACCTCGTACCTGTTAATTCTAATAATCGCTTTTTGGGTAATGCGGTCAGCGAAATAAAGTTGGAATTTATAGAGCAAATAGTTAAATCGTTTGTCTCTTATGAGGAGATGGAAATTACTCTTTTGGATAGCCAAGAGCGTGTGATTGCTAGCACCCATTATGATGTACCTATTTTAACACCCTTCGATCCGCATCATGGAGGAAAAATTCATCCCATCAATACCAAAATTTATCAATGGTTGCCTCTGGGAAAAATGCCATTGATGATGCGTTGGAAAAACTCATTTTATGTGCAAAGAACCGCTATTAGTCAAAACTTTCCTTTGACAATCATTGTTGAAACTCCTACTAAACCCCACTTTCTTTACCTGCAAAATCTTTATATTAAAAGTCTGGCGATCATGCTCGCGCTTGCCGTAATCGCCTTAATTTTAGCAAACTCACTCAGCCGATGGTTAGCTAAACCCATCTTGCAACTTGCCGAAGTCACGACTGATCTCCCGGATAAATTGCTGGAGCAAAAAGCAATTATTTGGCCCAAGAGCTGGGTGATGGAGATGAGGATTTTAGTCGGTAACTTTCAGCTTATGGCTGCTCTGCTTGAACAAAAGTTTCAAGAAATCAACAAGGCGAAAGAGCAACTCGAACAACGAGTTAAAGAGCGTACCCAAGAACTGTCAGATGCTAACAGAGAATTGGTTGCAGAAGTTACTGAACGTAAGCGTGTAGCCGAATCGCTACAGCAATCAGAAGTTTTATTAAGAGCACAGACGAGGAAGCTAAAAATCGCTTTAGAAGAACTCAAGCAAACTCAAGCTCAACTCGTTCAGACTGAAAAAATGTCGAGTTTAGGGCAATTAGTTGCAGGTGTAGCGCATGAAATTAATAATCCTGTTAACTTTATCTATGGTAATCTCATTCACGCTCAGGGATATATTCAAGATTTGCTAGATTTGGTTCAATGTTATCAACAGGAATATTCTCCTATTATAGGAGAAATTCCGGAGAAAATAGAAGCAATTGATTTGGCGTTCCTAAAAGAAGACTTACCTAAACTCCTGGATTCGATGCAGGTGGGAGCAAAGTGTATTCACGAGATTGTACAGTCATTGCGGAACTTCTCTCGCTTAGATGAATCAGAAATAAAAGCCGTTGATATCCATGAAGGAATTGACAGTACTTTGATGATTCTAAAAAGCCGTCTAGCAGCTACAAAAAAAATTTCTAAAATAGAGTTATTTAAAGAATATAGTTCGTTGCCTTTAGTAGAGTGCTATCCCGGTCAGCTTAACCAAGTCTTTATGAACATTTTGGTTAATGCAATTGATTCCCTAGAGGAACAATTTAGTACTCAAAAGCTAGAAAATCAACCATTCCTTACCCATAAACCTTGGATTCGGATTTGCACTGAAGTCATTGACGATAGCTGGGTAATCATTCGCATTGCCGATAATGGACAAGGAATGACAGCAGAGCAATCTTCAAAGCTATTTGACCCCTTCTTTACAACCAAACCTGTTGGGAAAGGGACAGGTCTAGGGTTGTCAATTAGTTATCAGATCGTTGTAGAAAGGCATGGTGGACAGATCTATTCTATTTCCGAACCAAATCAGGGAGCAGAATTTATTATTAAGATTCCACGGTGGCAGTCAATCCCTAAAACAGCAATTGAACGGTAGGTGCCGCTGCAATATTAAGGTGATGCCAACAGAATTTACAGAAAATTCATATTAGGCATCCTGAGCGATCGCGCACGAAGGTTGCGATAAAATTCTTTCTTCCCCTCTGGAGGGTTTGGAGCGTCAGGAGTGTCAGAAACCTCCATTTTCAAGACAGTTCAGACTATTTTCTTCCAGCCAGTTGTCAGTTGATAGAACAATAACAGACAATAGAAACCAGATCAGGTCGAAATAACTTTTAAATGACTCTTTAACGTCAGCCAATCGCCCTTTTCTTAAGTATCCCTATCAGAAGGATTGGGGTCGGGAGCATCTAGATTTAACGCTAATATATCTGCCGAAAAAATCCGGACAGATACAAACTTGAGTAGTAAGTACTAAAAGTGTATCTCTGCAATCTGGGATGCACTTCTTTTAGTTCGCCCCGCTTAATTCAATTGTCCCAAGAACTGGCAGTCAAGAACAGTTCGCTCACCGCTGGGGTTGGTCAAATCCAACAGCGCCTGAAGCCAACTCAGGAGAAGCTACTCTAGCCGTTAAGAGTAATCGGCTTGACTGTGAACTGCTCTTGAGACTCAGCATCCCCAGCTATTGACAGACAGACATGGAAAAACAACCGCTAGATATTGCCGAATATGCCGCCCTTGCAGGCTCCGCCGTGGGCACTATAGTGGCTGCGGCTTCTGGGCAGGTGCTTTACGCCGCCGCACCGCTAACCTTAGCTCTCTCTCTAAACTTAGCTAATCGCCGTCGATCCGAGCAACAAACACAACAGTATACTAACGACGCAATCACTCAAATTTACCCAGCCGTTCAATCGATCCATCAAGAAGTCCAAACGCTACCAGCCCTCAAAAGACAGGTAAACGCCCTTGATCAGGAGTTTAGCTCCCGCTCAGAAACTCAAGCAATTGAGCAGTTCAAAGGATCGATCGCACAATTGTCTGAGCGACTGAACGAAATGAGCTTGCGTCTTGATCACGCCTCGGCACCACAAGAGGTTGACCTGACTGAGGTAGAGCAAGCGATCTCTGAAATTAACGGTCAGTTGGGCGCTGTGACATTCCGTATTGAGCAGTTGCCAATGCCAGCCCCCGTCGATCTGAGTGGCTTAGAGGGATCGATTGCACAACTCCACAACCAGCTCAATGACCTTAACCAACAGTTTAATAGTCGGCCTGAAACACAGGTTATTGAACAATCCCAAAGCGAGATCGCACAACTAACAGAACAGCTAGAGGCTTTAAAATATCATTTAGATAGTAGTCCAACCTCCCAAACAGTTGACTTAACTGAAGTTGAACAGGCGATCTCAACGATTCAAGAGCAACTTAATGTTGTAACCCTGCGTTTAGATCATACCCCAACCCCCCAAACGGTTGACCTGAATGAAGTTGAACAAGCGATCGCAACTTTCCAAAGTCAGCTAGATACCCTCAACCAACAGTTCATCAATCGACCTGAAACCCAAGCCATTGAACAGTCGCAAGCAGCGATCGCACAGCTAACCGAGCAGTTAAACGCTTTAACACAGCGTTTGGATAAGTCTCCGACGCTACAAGCGCTCGACCTCGGTGGGTTTGAACCGATAATCGCAGATATGCAGACTCAGCTAGAGGCTTTAACACTGCGTCTAGATCAGGAGCCAACACTCCAAGGCGTTAACCTGACTGAGGTAGAACAAGCGATCGCGGCAATTCACGAGCAGGTAGATAGCCTCAACCAACAATTCCAGGAGCGACCTGAAATTGAAGCAATTGAGCAATCCCGAAGTGCGATCGAACACCTTACAGAACAACTGAATGCTGTAACCGTTCATCTCGATCAGGCCCCAACCCCTCAATCGGCTGACCTCAGCGGTTTAGAATGGGCAATTTTAGACATCAATAACCAGCTAGATAGCCTCAACCAACAGTTCAACAATCGACTTGAAATTCAAGCGACTGAACAAGCACAAGCAGCGTTCACCCAATTAACAGAACAGGTGAACGCTCTAAACGTTCGTCTAGACAACAGTCCAACAACCCAAGCGGTTGACTTGAGTGAGATCGAACAAGCGATCGCAGAACTCCAAGGTCAACTAGAGGCGATAACCGTTCATCTGGATAGTAGCCCAGTAGCCCAAGCCTTTGACTTGCCAGTAGCCCAAGCCTTTGACTTGAGTGAGATCGAACAAGCGATCGCAGAACTCCGAGTCCAACAGGAGGCGATCGCCGCTCATCTGGATAGTAATCCAGCCACCCAAGCCTTTGACTTGAGTGAGATCGAACAAGCGATCGCAGAACTCCGAATCCAACAGGAGGCTGTAACCGCTCATCTGGATAGTAGCCCAGTAGCCCAAGCCTTTGACTTGAGTGAGATCGAACAGGCGATCGCAGAACTCCGGAGTCAGCTAGATACGACTGGTGAGCAATCTCAAAATGCCATCGTACAGCTAGCAGAGCAACTTGATGGAGTCATACAGCGTCTGGAGCATGAACCACCGCCCCAAACCGTTGACCTCACTGAAGTTGAACAGGCGATCGCAGAACTCCGGAGTCAGCTAGATACGACTGGTGAGCAATCTCAAAATGCCATCGTACAGCTAGCAG
>JBFLZA010000285.1:0-10750 GCA_040756535.1 Cyanobacteriota bacterium | reverse complement strand
GATCGCACGAACCAAACCAGTTCCCTCTGGGCTGTCAGTTGGCTTCCCGGAGCTATTATTCACTTACAAGAACTACTCTTCAACCAACCCGCACAAAGAACGGCAAAAACCCTGAGTGACTGCCATCTCTGGGCTATTCCTGCTGAAAAGTTCCAAGAATTAGTCAACCAATACCCCGAAATTTCTCAAGCCTTCTCTCAACGACTCGCTCAGGAACTCGCGCAGTTATCCACTCAACTCACCTACGAGCAAGAACGTCAAGCAGCTTTGCGATCGTATCTTGTGAGTAAAGCCAAACGCGGCATCATTGGAAAAAGCCGCTATGCTGTGCGCTTGCGACAGCAAATTAAAAAAGCCGCAGAAGATCGCAAACCAGCCCTAATTTTCGGTGAACCCGGCCTGGAAAAAGACAATATAGCCACTCTCATTCATTTCGGTTCCGCATACCGTCGCGAACCCATTATTAAAGTGGATTGCAGTACCGTACAGGCAAGTGGTGCAGAACTATTCGGCCGCGCCAGTGGTAAACCTGGACTTATTGAATACCTCAAAGACGGCACTTTAATCCTCAATAATATTCAAGAACTGCCGCCAGAACTTATTCCTCAACTCGTCACCCTGTTAGAAACAGGCACCTACACCCCCGTTAGTCGTCCGGAAGAACGCCCTGCCGAACCTCGCGATTGTCAGGCGCATATCATCATGATTTCTGAAAAGACCCTGCCGGAGATTGAACGGTGGGCGCAGCATTTAATCAAAGTGCCGCCGCTACGAGTGCGAAAAGTTGATATTAGTGCTCAAATGGACTACTACATCAGCCTTGTGTGTCGAGCCAGAGGAATTGCCAAACCCAAGGTAACGCCAGAAGCCCTCCGTCGATTACAGGCATACGATTTTCCGGGGAACCTGAGGGAATTAGAAAATCTAGTCGAACGAGCGATTGTCCAGTTGGGTAATGGCAAAGAACTCACAGAAGAACTCGTCTGGCCCTCTCAAAGCAAGAAAAAACAATTCCGCTTTAATCTATTGAATGCCTACCCTGGCTTGAGGCGATTTTTAAGGAGCAAGTGGTGGCCTGATGGGATTAATTACGGCTTGACATTGTGGCTTTTTGCTCTAGTTGTAGTACTAGGATTTGTTGGCCCTCAAAACCGACAGGAAAACTTTACATTAAATCTCTTTTGGGCCTGGTGGTGGCCCTTAATTCTGGTAGCCTTTCCTTTTGTTGGACGCCTCTGGTGTGCGATTTGCCCCTTCATGATTTATGGGGAAGTGACTCAAAAGCTATCTCTTTGGCTCATGCCCCGTCAACTGAAGCGTTGGCCGCGAGAGACGGCTGAAAAATGGGGGGGATGGTTTTTGTTTGGTTTATTTGTCCTCATTTTCTTATGGGAAGAACTTTGGGATTTAGAAAATACCGCTTACCTTTCCGCTTGTTTGCTCCTATTAATTACCGCTGGAGCAATGATTTTCTCGGCAATTTTTGAGCGCCGATTTTGGTGTCGGTATCTGTGTCCCATTGGGGGAATGAATGGTTTATTTGCCAAGTTATCGATGACAGAGTTAAGGGCACAGCAAGGGACGTGTTCGGCAGAATGCACCACCTATCAATGTTACAAAGGTGGCCCTCAAAAAGGGGAGGGGCTGGAAACACAAGGATGTCCTTTGTATTCTCACCCCGCTCAGTTAGAAGATAATCGGGACTGTGTTTTGTGCATGACTTGTCTAAAAGCCTGTCCACATCGCTCAGTCGAGGTAAATTTGCGTCCCCCAGGAATTGAGCTGTGGACAACTCATAGTCCCCGTACCTATGAAGTTGCATTGTTGCTCTTACTGCTGAGTGGAATATTTCTGCATCGGCTGCCAGAATTGCAAGCTAAGTTAGGGTTATCCATAGATTTGACTAACTTTTGGCAACACTTAGGCTTCTCGCTTGCGGTTTTAGTGGTTCCCGCCGCTATTGTGTTGATGGCTTATGGGGGGATGCAGGGGTTTTACCAATTCATCCACTATCTCAATCCCAAAATTCAAAGTCCTAAACCTAAATCGTTTGTTGAGCTAGCGTATGGTTACTTGCCCTTAGTCCTAGCCGGCAACTTAGCTCACTATTTGCGCTTAGGTTTGAGTGAAGGGGGGCGTCTTTTGCCTGTTACGTTTGCTACATTTGGTTTGAATGGGGAAGGATTACCGATGTTTGTTGCTCATCCGGCGGTGATTGCGTTTTTGCAGGGCGTAACGCTGATTGCAGGCGTGGTGTTATCGATAATATTGACGCAGAAAATTGCTTGTCAGTCAATGCGATCGCTCTTCGTACAACACCTAGCCTCAGTCTTCTTAGGGATTTGTCTCTGGCAGATTATCGTCGGTTATTGATATCGCTTCCTTCCCCATAAAAAATTAACGATTCCCCTCAACCTTCAGGGTTTCTAACGCTCGTTCCCGCCAATATAAAAACAAAGGCAAGGCACAGGATAAACCAATCCCAAAAGTAGCGATAACGTAAACAAACAACCAGCGACGAGACAAACCTAATCGCTTCAGCTCAATAAATGAGAAGCAGAAGAAGACATCTGCACAAATGAGTAAATCTATTGCCACGGCAGAAGCGACATGATTAGCGAATACATTCTGGAAAAACAAATCGAGAGAAAGACCATTCTGGAGAAAGAACGTCAGCAGAACACTCCAAGGCGCGATCGCACCAATAATTGCTAGCAGCAGATAAAGCGATTGGGTTGACAGAAATTTTTTGGATGTAGGGATTTGCCGCTGTAGATAAGTTGCATTGGACATTGGTTCACTTTCCTTTTGTGATCAACACTTCAATCCTGTTGCTTTGATTGTGACCCTACGAGAGAATAGAAACAATTACCTGTGAGGTAATAGGATAGTAAGATGGCGATCACTTCAACCTCAACGCAATCGACTCCCAACCGAGACGCATCCTTTGGGAATCTGCTCAAACACTGGCGCAATCAACGGGGTTTGAGTCAACTCGATTTGGCTTTAGCTGGCAATGTCTCTCAGCGGCACATCAGCTTCTTAGAATCAGGTAGAGCCAATCCTAGCCGGGATATGGTAATGCAACTGGCGGCTGTGTTAGATGTTCCCCTGCGCGATCAAAACATCATGCTCACGGCAGCAAGCTTTGCCCCGATTTATTCCGAAAGCGATTTATCCGCGCCTGAAGTTGAACCCATCCGCAAAGCCATAGAGTTTATCTTGCGCCAGCAAGAACCCTATCCAGCATTGGTGATGGATCGCTACTGGAATTTGCTCCAGAGCAATACATCGGCGCAACGCCTAACCAACTGGTTAATTCATCCAGAAGAGTTGCAACGCCGCTTCTGCATCGACGGCAAAATCAATCTGATGCGACTGATGTTTCATCCTCAAGGATTCAAGCCGTTTGTAGCGAATTGGGCAGAAATCGCCAGCCATCTGATTCAACGGGTGTATCGAGAAGCATTCGCAGATGGACATAGCGACGAATCGATGGCTCTTTTCCAAGAACTACAAGCTTATCCCGATGTTCCCCACTTGTGGCAGCAATCCCTACCCCGCACCTGGCAACTGCCATTGTTGACACTACGGTTTGTCAAAGACGGACTGAACCTTAGCTTATTTTCAACAATTGCTACGTTAGGCACTCCTCATGATATTACGTTGCAGGAACTGCGGATTGAAAGTTTGTTTCCGGCAGATGAGGTGACGCAAGCCAGCCTGAAAAAGCTAGCAGCAAGGATATAGAGCTAACACAGTTTAGTTTAGCTAAGATTTAATACCAAATCCGCCTTGATAACCCCCTTTTCAGCTTAAGTCTTCTTTTCCTTCTGCCATCTGCCTTCTGCCTTATCCCTATCAAAAAAGGGGTAGTTAACCCGGATTTGGTGTAATATCTCTCCAGCGTCTAGCTTCAATGTGGTACTGTTGCAGCAATCGATTGAAGTCTTCGGTATCAGTTGTTGCAATGATTACGTCTATTCCTATACTCTTAATCACGACGGCTTGAGCGGCTATGATTAAATCTGCATCGTAGGCTACATAAGACTTATTTCGTGCAAAAGCCCATAACTCAGCCGCTTCTTGCATTACGTTGCCCTCTTCACAGGTAACTGGAAAGTATGCAACTCCTTTTTTTGTGATTAGTGCATCTAACCTTTGAATAGCTTTAAGAGCTTTTTGTTTCTCTTCAAGGCTAGATTTTCGGTTGCGGATGCGTCTGACATGATCGCGCCTTGCTTCATAGTTTGCAATTTCGGATATAGCTACAGGATATCCTTCTTTGATTAGATTCTCTAGCCACTCAATGCATTCAATTGCTTCTATAATCGATTCTTTAACTTCGCTTTCAGCGTTTTGAGTCAACCTAATTTTACCTTGGTCAACAAGGGGATGTATGAGTTTTCCGATGACACCCGTATCTAGAAAAATCAACGTACTCATAAATTAAGTTGCTAGTTGCCCGAAAGCGTGTCAAGCTCATTAATGTACTCTTCACGCCAGGAACGCAGAGTTGCAATAAGTTCTTCTTTATCATCTGTTTCTACTGCATTTCTAGCTTCTTGATACAGTTCTTTGTAGGAGAAGCTTGTATTTCTGAAACACCCAGAATTAAATTCTTTTAGCCTATCTAGTAATTTTTCTTCTTCCGAGGAAGAGTGTTGCTCTTTACTCTCCTTTTTCTCTTGTGACTTTTGCTCTATATTAGCTGTTCGTAACTTGGGTTTCGAGCTATTTAAATCATCTGCTGTGATAATAGCAGCAATGAAATCCAAATAGGCTAATCTCAGTTCCTCACTTCCCTCTTTTACTTGATATTCTTTTGCCCACTCCCTTGCGTTTTCAAGTAAGCTCTTTGCCCAGTCCTTAAATTTTGCTTGTGATTCTACTGTTAAATAGTTCCAGTAATTGTCAATCAATTCTGTTAAAACTTCAAGACCTCTAGTTTTAGCCTGCCGTGCCTTTTGAAGGGTTTCAATACCCTTTTGGGTCATTTCAGAAGCTAGCTCATTATCATCGTGACTCTTTGCTTGAGTCAATTGCTCTATGTAAAAATCAACTATATCGTGATAAGATGAAGCCTGTTTTTGAAACTCACTGGCAAGGCTAAGTTTCTGAGATATTATTTTTGGATAACTTAAAACTTCAGCAAGGTTTTTGCCTTCTAGCTGGGCTAACTCTGCATAAACCTCCAAGACTTGTGTATCTGTCGAAACTTGACTAAAGCAGCCTTCCAAAGAGCTGCGAATTTCATCAATGCGACTTGCATCGAGTACACTAACTTCTCTCTCCAGTACAGCAACCATCTGTTGCTCCTCCGCTTGAAGTACTTCTATTCCTACTCCCTTCACTCTATCCCCCTGCCTTCACTTTGAGAACTTGCAATAGCGAAAATCCTTGCTCCGTACTTACGGCAAGGTTATGGCTCCAAACTGGAGCAGCATTGATACACTAAGCATGTAGGGATGAGTTCACCCCATGCCAGAAGCCAAACCAAGAGCGATCGCAAACGAAGACGATCTCATCCAAATCTGCGATCGCTCGCCAATTCTCACCAGTCTTCATGCGGGTTGGAATGGCATTTTCCTGGGACATTTCCGCACACCCGCCTATGAATCTCCTGAAGTTTGCAGTCCCTTTTGGCATGGTCTTCTCATTTTCCCAAAAACCGAGGCTCCAATTCAGGCACGGCGAACCCTAGACGGGAAAATTCGGCAAGAGCAAGTGGTTGAAGGAGATATAGTCATTACTCCGGCCCAAGTTAGTCATCGTTCTTGTTGGAATGCAGAGCATGATTTTACTGTTATCGCTATTGCTGCTGATGTCTTTGCCCGTGCTGTTGACGAATCGGCTGAACCTTCTGATGTTGAGTTATTGCCCCACTTTTCCACATCTGACGGGCTAGTTCTGCAAATTGGGCTGGCACTTAAGGGAGTGTTAGAAAATAATCCTCAAGGGAGTCGTCTCTATGCTGAAACGATGGCAAATGCTTTAGTAGTTCACCTATTACAAAACTACTCGGCACGCCAACCCATTCTAAGCGAATATAGCGGGGGTCTTTCCAGACACCAGTTACGACAAGTTATTGACTATATTAACGACCATCTCGACCGAGAGTTAGGCTTAGCGGAACTGGCTGCGATCGCACAGATGAGTCCCCATTATTTTACTCGCTTGTTTAAACAATCAACCGGCTTGACTCCGCATCAATATGTCATTCATCGTCGAGTCGAACGGGCTAAAGAATTACTCTTAAACAGAGAACTTAGTATTGCCGAGGTAGCCTATAGCGTTGGTTTTGCCAACCAGAGCCATCTCAACCGCCACTTGAAACGTCTACTAGGCGTGACTCCCAGACATATTTGGCAAAGATGACAAGAATGTACAAAAAATTGGACGAATCTACAAGACGCTCTGGAGTAGAAAGGTAATTCTGAGTAATGTAGAGTTACGAGCGAGTGGGCAATGGATACCGTCAAAATACCTTCAGCTATTGTGGGCAGCAGCGCCACAGAAATTGCTCAAAAAATTGCGGCTGGAGAACTTTGGGCCAGTGAAGTCGTTGAGGCGCACATTCAACGCATTGAGGAGGTTAATCCTCGCTTAAATGCTGTAATTATTCCTCTATTTGAGCAAGCGCGATCGCAAGCCAAAGCCGCTGATGAAGCTCGTTCTAGAGGAGAAACACTCGGCCCCTTACATGGAGTCCCCATCACCATCAAAGAATCATTTGATGTAGCGGGAACTGTCTCCAACATGGGAATTTCTGCCCTCAGTCAAACGGCGAAGCAGGATGCACCACTAGTGAAAAGACTGCAACAAGCAGGAGCGATTATTTTAGGCAAAACCAATGTCCCCCAGTTACTAGCAGCGAATGAATCGGATAATCCCGTCTACGGTCGTACCGTGAATCCCTGGAATCCGGAACGTTCTCCAGGGGGAAGCAGTGGCGGTGAGGCGGCGATTATCGCGGCTTTGGGTTCGTGCCTTGGTTTGGGGAGTGATATTGGTGGCAGTGTCCGGATGCCTGCCCATGCTTGTGGAATTTGTAGCTTGAAACCGACATCAAGTCGGTTATCAATGGTGGGTCACGTACCTTTGTTACCCGGTCAAGAAGCGATACTGGCACAACCCGGCCCAATGGCACCGACTGTCGCTGACTTGAACCTGGCGATGAAAGTTCTGGCGGCACCGGGACAGGAAAGCTTTGACCCTAGTATTCCTCCTGTACCTTGGCGCGAACCCTCTGATGTCAAGCTGGAAAATTTGCGAATCGCTTTTTTCACCGACAACGGCATCATGACCCCTTCCCCAGCAGTACGGAGGGCTGTGGGAGAAGCGGCCCTTGCACTAGAAAAGCGGGGTGCGATCGTGGAAGAGTGGACACCTCCCGACTTGCTCAAAGCTTTACAGTTATACTTCCAACTGTATGGTGCAGATGGAGGAGTAACGTCTAAAAGGCAGTTAGGTAACAGCAAAACGCACCCACAACTTAAGCAGACCCTTCAAACCGTCTCTCTACCAAAACCTTTAATCAAAGTTATTGCAGCAATTTCTGGATTCATGGGACAGCCGCTCATCGCTCAACTTTTTCCTTATATAGGCGAAGTACGGGTGAGCGACTACTGGCAGGTTATTGATGAACGTAACCACTACCGTGCCGCTTTTCTGGCAGCTTTAGATGCCAAACAATTTGATGCAATCCTCTGTCCACCTTGTGCTCTACCAGCGCTGACTCATGGTAGTGGCTACTTCCTAGTCCAAGATGCGACTTATACTATGCCCTACAATTTACTGGGTATGCCCGCAGGTGTGGTGCCTGTTACGCGGGTGCGTTCGGGTGAAGAAAGCGATCGCGCCCCCAGTACTCAGTTAGGTGAGCAAACAGCTTCCCAAGTGGAACAAGAAAGTGCTGGGTTACCTGTGGGTGTACAAGTTGCAGCACGTCACTGGCGTGAGGATATTGTTTTAGCGGTGATGGCAGCAATAGAAGTACATTTCCAGTCGCAACCCGGCTATCCAGTCATCCACCTTTTGAGATAAAAATTCTTTGCACACAAAAGGATGGAGGGGGGGGAGACAGCCCTCTTGCGGCTTGACTTTCTTGTGTATATCTTTCTAAGGATAGATTTATTTATTTCTTCTATGCCAATGAAAAATTATCTGGATACTACAGCCAAAACTGAAAGTGTTGATGAGGCAACCCTAAAGAGAATTTTTGGTGAGGGCTTAGCTCGATTAAGCGCAGAAGAGAGATTAACCATTCTTGAGGCTTTAAAAGAAGCTAGACAGAGAAAAAAATTCCTGTCCTTCCCCTGTTATTCCCTGACGCCATCTTTTTAAGAAGAAACCCTCAGCGGGGGGGCTGAGGGTGCTCATCAGGGTGCATCTACAATTTCTTAATCCCGTAAAATTCTGGCTGTATCCGGAAAAATTTCAGGGATTTTTCTACAGAAGCGATCGCATTTTTAGAGAATGGGGAATCAATCCAACAGGATATCAAGCTTCTTGCGGATTTCTTGAGTTGGGGATAGGGAATTAGAGCTCTCCTCAGTTGCCAAACGCTTCTCGTCCTCATGGCTATAGGGGATTTTTGTCACTGAGTTGGATACAATAGTGCGATCGCTGTGATCACTCTCTTCTCGATCTAGCACCGGGTCAAAAATAATCGTGTAAGTTATATCAGGCATGAGTCGCCGAATCACTTGCAAATGGGCTTCAGCTTCATTGCGACGACGAAAGCGAGCGACAATCAGCCGTTGCAAATTGGGGAGTGGCTTAATAATGCACCAAGGATAGAGTTGGTTCAAGTAGGTCATAGGTTAATCTCTCTCGATAGAGGATAATTTCGACGCAAACTAATTTGTTGAGTGAGAGTTAAGAAACTTTCCCGACAATACCTGTGGATTGATGAGTTAATACGCTTTGAATAATATTGAGCAGAGTGTGACGGGAGTTGTCGCTGCTTTGTGGATAAAGCACCCAACTGCTAATCGGGGCAGGTTGATAGCTGAGTTGATAGCACCGTCCTGTTTCCTCTCTTGCCAAGGGGGGACTAACAAGGGTGATAGTCCAGACGGGTTTCTTGGCTCGTTTGCGGAGGCTGTAACCCCGTTTCTTCAGTGCTGTGCGAATGGCCGCCACTTCTTGAGCAACACGTAAGGCTTCACTGGCTGTAGATTTCCTCATAGCTGGCTCATTTGGACTGTAGATACCCTATTTGAAGAGGAGCCACTAAAAACAGCGCCATCTGCTATTGATTTTTGTCATTTATTGTGTATTCCCAAGCAAGAAATACTAGAAAAAAGCTGCTCTTGCTTGAAAAAGCAACTTGAGGCTTAGTATATTTCTTGTGGAATGGGCCGAAAAGCCCGTTTTTGATTGTGTAAATTAGATGCACAACAGGTTAACAGGCATCTGGTGGGTTACGGCTGCGCCCAACCCACCCTACTTTCTAATCACTACTGACTGTAGTTTGTGGGCACATTAAGTTAATTAGTTTTGCAGGCATCTCCTCGAAATGCTCTAAGAGGAAATCCATGATTGCTAGATGGCGCAAATCAGCAGGCTGAGGGCGGCGATAGTTGCGGCCTCTACTGAACCAGCGCTGAACTGTCGATGTAGAGCGAGAGCAGATGCCAGCAAGTTGATCGTAACTCACCGACCATTTGGCATAAAACTTCATCGGTGTTAATCCCAGTTGACACTGACTGTAGAGTGCAAGAATGTCTAGCTCTCGCTGAGTCAAAGCGCGTGGAGTCGTTGTCTGTCTTTCTCCACAGTAGTTTCCACCAGAAGTGTGTAGTGATTTATGGATAAACACGAAGGTGTTGTGAGGCGCTTGCCACCGATTTGTATTCTGCTGGGAAGCCTGCCTGAAGGGTGAAGTTTTGGCTGAGGGGGGTGCTGGGGAAAACGTTGCAAAATGCTTGGAATTAAAAAGAGGTAGTTCTGATAGGGAAGAAGTACAAGGGTGAGTTCCGCAGTGGGTAGAATAAGCTTCCTGTGAGTGTTCCTCGTTAGGTTCCAAATCGTCTTCCCAGGCAGTATCAGTTACTGTCCAAGCTGCACTAGGAGAGTCTGAATCGAGCCAAATCAAGTAGTAAATTGCCCATTGGCCCTGATGTCGAGCATAAAAACGCCCCATAACCATTCCCCAGTCTGTGGTGTGGTCTAGGGGCCGCCACCGGATGCGATCGCCTTCCTGATAACGGGGTGTAATATCTTGGGGGAAGTTAGTAAATGGGTCGCAAGCCTCTGCCTTGAATTGAGGGTTTGAAGAGGAAAAGTCAGCATTTTCTCCTTTTCCCTTTCCCCTTTGACCTTTTCCCTCCACGCTAGTTGAGGGTGGCACGATTTCCAACTGTGTTGGATCACAAATTAGATGAGAGTCACCATAGCGAATGGCATTGAGGTAACTAGCGATGAGTTTGCCGTTGAGGCTATTGGTTAAGCGTTGGATGAGGATTGCTGCTAAGCGATCGAGTTCATGTTCCTCCAGATGCATCAACTGAGCATTAAAGTCAGCATCCATGTAGTGACTTACCCGCAATAGCAGTTGTGTAATGCCGAAATCATCTAAAGCTTGCTGATAGACCTGGGAACAGTCGCTTTTTTCGCTCACAGTTTTTACCCTAGTTATAGTCTCCTTAAATAATTCACCTTACACCTAACATTCCCCAGCTCCCCAGCTTCCCAGCTCCCCAGCTCCCCAGCTCCCCAGCTCCCCAACTCCCCAGCTCCCCAT
>JBFLZA010000284.1:0-10817 GCA_040756535.1 Cyanobacteriota bacterium | reverse complement strand
TAAGTAAATAACTAAAATAGCACCTAGCCATAAGAAAACTGCCGGAAAAAGATATCGCTTTATCTCGTCTATATTCCATCTAATACTTTTAAAATCTAATAAATAAAGAATCATTATAGGAATGAGAAATGCAGTAAAAATCTTGATTTGGAAAGACAGAGCTAACGCGGCTCCGGAGCCTAAAAGAACATAAAGGTTACGGTTTTGTTTATAGAGCGTTAAAAGATAGATAGAAAGCATAGCTAGTGCTAAAGATGGCATACCAATCATTACGGATACGCTGAGTTGGATAAATTCACTGGACATAGCCAGTAATAAAGTCCCTAGAAAAGCCAGCAGGTATCCCAGGTAAATGTAGAGCGTTTGATAAAACGACCAAATCAGTAGGGTTGAAAAAACCAGAGTTAGAAGACGCGCAGCAAAAATAGTTTGACCAAACAGACGGAACCAGTAAGAAAGAAGGACAGTAAATAAGGGGGGTTGGTCGTTAGAAATTTCTGTATAAAGGGAAAATCCTTCTGAGTAGAGAACGGCTTTTATTAAGTTAATTCCCTCATCAGCGTCAAATTCAAATGTGTTTTGTATCGGCATGACGCTGATTACAAAAACAAAAAATAGGCAGGGAACGAACCCAGACAATAAAACGTTACGTAGTTTAGAGCTATTGATGCTAGCCATGAGAGAAGTTACCAATTGTTAGGGAAACAAAAAACTATTGGTGTAGGAAGATGGATGTTTTTTTCTTCCCTACACCAATAGTCCCCCGCATTGTTAAGGTTTAACTATGCGAATGAGTTACGTAACAAACAGTTTAGCGATCGCGCAATTGGGCCTCTAGTTTATCTACATCCTCTTTCAAAAACACGGTAACTTGGCCGTTGAACGCCTTACCAGTATCCGTGTTAGTAATCTCTAACCAGTAAGCATAACGCTCTCCCAGTCGCAGTTCGCCCTGTTGTTGGGCTAACAAGAGACGATTCTGCCGCCTTGCCAAATCGATGGTTTCTGGGACGGGATAGTCGTACACCAGCCGGGACTTGTTGTAATCTTCGTAAATCCCAGGGCCATAGATTACCCGCAGAGATTCCCTAAGGCGGTCAAGAGTAACACCATTAATCTTGTCATAGAAGGTCATGCGTTCACTGCGGATTATCCCTCGGTTTTTCACCGATGTGATACGACCGGGAGACAGAACAGACGCTTGAAACGTAAAATTTTGTGCGGCTGTATTGCTTTTTGTCACCCGCAGTCCATCTCCAATACCGGGTCGTAGCGTCGGGTTAGCATTAATCCAGGCGACAACGGTATTCGTACTCTGTCCCGGTAAGGCGTTAGCGGTGGAAGGAAAAAGGGACAAGGAAAAAGGGAAAAGGAGAAAGGGAAAAAGAAACAGGAATTTCCCCTTTTGAATTTTGAATTTTGAATTTTGAATTAACATAACTAGCCCCCCGGTTCAATAGCAACCTTAATTGCCTTGCGATTCTTCATATCTTCAAATGCCTGCGCCAAATCTTGGAGGGGTCGGTGGTCGGTGATCAGTAGTTCAAAGGGAATGATTCGACTCGCCAACAGTGCCAAAGCTTGGCGCACTTGCGTCGGTGTATTGTGAAAGACACCTTTGAGCGTCATTGCGTTGTAATGCAGTTGTTCTGTGCTCACAGTAATAGTGGTATCACGAGGGCAGCCACCAAATAAGTTAATGGTGGCACCAGGACGACCACAGGCGATCGCACATTCCCAAACTGCTGGTATACCCGTCGCTTCAATCACAATATCTGCCCCCCATCCTTCGGTTAAGTCACGCACCTGTCCTGGCACATCACTCACCTGATGATAATTAAACGTTCGAGATGCCCCTAATTGTTCCCCAAGTTGCAGCCGTTTGTCATTTCCCCCAAACAGAAAGACTTCGGCATCCAACTGATGAGCCAGTACTGCAACGAACATTAATCCAATTGCCCCATCTCCCATCACCACCACCCGATCGCCCGGTTGCACATTAGAACAAGCTACCCCATGCAGGACACAGGCCAAGGGTTCTGCCATCGCTGCCAAGGCATCGGGTAAGTCGGGAGGTACGGCTAACAGATTATGTTGCACAATGGGTGCTGGGATTTTGAGATATTCAGCAAAGGTGCCGTTATTAAAAATCAGATTGGGGCATAGGGAATACTCCTGGCGACGGCAGAAAAAACAATTCATACAGGGGGCTGAGTTATTGGCAACGACGCGATCGCCAATAGTCCAACCTGTAACCCCAGCGCCCAATGCCACAATTTTCCCCACTGCCTCATGACCGAATAACGTCGGGGGTTTCAACATTCGCGCATGACCCCCGCGCCGCCAAACTTTTAGATCGGTGCCACAAGTTGTTGCCGTTCCTACTTGAATGACAACCTCACCCGTAGCAGGTGTCGGTGAGGTCACCTCTTCCAATCGTAAATCTTCCTGACCGTAGAGTACTGCAGCGAGCATTTAAATCGTGTCGGGTAAGCCTGAATCCCCTGATTTTAGCCTGATTTTTTACGACATCTTTCTTAACGTCTGTTCGACGGCACCTACCTGCATACAAAAAAGCGACAGGACTACAATCTATCCCGTCGCTATGACTATTGATTTATCCTTAATCACTCAACATCCCCGGTTGAGGTGGAAGGCTCCCTGTATCCCAAAAAATACCAGTGACTCTATCCCATACGAACAGTGGCTGTGAGCGTTACTCAACTCTTGCTGTCTTCCACTCAAACGCCACGAAAGAACGGCTACGAACTCACAGATTGTAACTGGCGCGAACTCGATTTCATCGGTTCGAGAGAGATAGGCAATTTACTGGTAATTAAGGGAATCATTTCTTGGTGGCAGGAGGTGCAATACCAATAGACACCCTTGCGTCGTGCATGGCGCAGTAAAACACTTCCACAACAGGGACAAGTGTTGGCTCGCATATTTTGTTATCTCCTGATTCTTAAAAATTGGTTAAAAAAGGCTAATTTTGACTTTTTACAGGATATTTCCTTTCAACAAAGTAACCGGGGATTAATTATCGAGATTGATTCCATAGGGTTTTATGGAGTTTAGTCAATTTGTAAGCCTTCCTAATCAGCAAGGCGAAGCAGTAACTTCTTTAAGAGTAGATCTCTGTTGGGCTACTCATCATCTATCTCTAGAAATAAGTATGTTTAGGCGATCCCCGGTTTGATGTATCACATTTAACATGAATTTAAAAGGGGAACTATACCCCATTTTTTAATTCCTACTGTTAATTCTTATGGATATTTATCTGGAGTCAGCCCTGGAAGGCAGAGTGGCACTAACAGGGATAAACCAGAATTTTCGTCACAACCGAGAGGGTTAAAAAACTTAATAAAATCGGCAGAGAGGAAATTCCCACACTCTAGCCGTCATTTCACCCGGATTCAGCGGATTTGCCTGATTTGGCTCAACTCCCTTTTTTCGGCAACGCTATGGGATAGCCATAGGGGAAGTGAAGTTTTTTGAACTTCAAAGCGAAAAGGTGAAAGCATTAGGGATCGTAGGAAAAACGCCAAGATTACAGTCTCGCTTCATTTCTATCCATCAGAGAGCTTCTTTTCCTACTCGACTTGGCCCCAAAAATGATTGGCACACCAGATGGTGGCAAGGTATCGTAACAGAATCTGGGTGCAATCTCAACAACGATAAGGAAGTCGCTTTTACCTCATCCAACCAAGCGGGCAGATGTATGAGTCATTACTAGTTGTTGTCGTTATAAATCTATAGCCTGCGAGGTACGATGCGGTAATCTCCGATGTGGGAAAGGCACAATACTGAATTCAGTAATCGCTTTGAAAACATCGGTAGTCAGCCAGAATGCAATAATACCGACAAAGGCGACGTTAACTCCTTATATGACCTGTTTGGGTGATCGAGAGCAGCACCAGAATTATAGGGAAATCCCTCAACAATTTCTGGCTGATGACTGTCCTGCTGCTCGTAAAGTAAAGCCCATGTCAACTGAAACCATCACGATTTTGCTGGTGGAGGATAACCTCACAGATGCCTGTCTGCTACAAGAAAGGCTACAAGAGGTTGTAGCGTTTTCGTATCAGCTCATTCATGTTTCCCGACTGAAAGACGCTCTGGCCTATCTGAGTGCAACCCCCTCTATTTCGGTGATTTTACTGGCATTGTCAGTACCCGATGCGATAGGGATAACAATAGTGCAGCAGTTGCTTCTGGTAGCGCCGGATACTCCAATTGTGGTGATGAGTGACGGGTACGATGAAGCAATTGCCCTTCAACTGATCAAACAAGGTGCCCAGGATTACCTGGTGAAAAGTCAGACAGACGGTAAGATTTTAGTACGCGCCATACTCTACGCACTGGCGAGGCAGGATGCGCTCAGAGCTACAGTAACTTTCAACACCAGCAAGCAAGTCAAACCTGTTGAAGTCAATGGGACAACAGTTTGCGATCGCACAAGGAATGTCCAGGTAGCGATGAATACCCATCAATACATCTTAGAACGCAAGTGTCAAGAAAAAGCCCTCAGAGAATCAGAGGCGAAGTTCCGCACCCTGTATGAACAAATGGGTGCGGCGATGATTCTGCTGGATGAAAAAGGTATTTTTGATGCCAATCGTGCTGCTTTGCAGATGTTTGGCTACACCAACAAGGAACAGCTTTGTCGCAAACGGCTCCATGATGTTTCACCTCCACTACAGCCAGACGGAGAAGATTCTGTATGGCTGGCTTCTCAGTATATGGCGAATGCGATCGCACAAGGAAGTTGCCGCTTTGATTGGATGTACTGCAATTGTAATGGGGAAGAGTTTCCCACTGAAGTGACGCTGGCTCAGATTGAGTTGGGGAACCGCAAGGTGCTGCAAGCTGTGATTTACGATATTAGCGATCGCAAAGCAACACAGATGCAGTTACTGCAAGCCAAAGAAGCTGCAGAAGCGGGGAGTCACGCCAAAAGCGAGTTCCTCGCTACAGTCAGCCACGAACTCCGCACACCCCTCAATGCCATTCTGGGACTTTCCCAGCTAATGCAGCAAGAAATTCATGGCAAGCTCAATGAGAAGCAAAAAGAGTACTTTAGTTGCATTCAGAGCAGTGGAGAACATCTGCTTGCCCTGATTAATGATATTCTCGACCTGTCAAAAGTGGAGGCGGGAAAGGAACAACTAACCTTTGTGCCTATAGATATCCAGCAGTTGTGCGACTACTGCTTGGCAATGGTGCGGGAGCAAGCCTACGAACAAGGATTGCAGCTTTCACTTTACATTGAGCCGCAAGCTCGGATTGTCGTTGCTGATGAGCGACGCTGCAAGCAAATGTTGCTCAATTTGCTCTCCAATGCGGTTAAGTTTACACCAATCGGTGAGGTTTCGTTAATCGTGACGAAGCGGACTGAAGGCATTTGCTTTACGGTAAAGGATACGGGAATTGGCATTGCCTCCGATCAGCTCTCTTTGTTATTTGAGCCATTTCGCCAGTTGGATAGCGGCTTAAATCGGCACTTTCCCGGTACAGGTTTGGGGTTAGCACTCACCCAGAGTTTGGCTCGGTTACATGGTGGCGATGTTACGGTTAAATCTACACTCGGTCAAGGCAGTGAATTTACACTTTGCCTACCCGATTGGCGAAAAGAAGAGTTGATTTTGCCTGCATCACCCCACGAGGATGGGAAACTTGAAGGGTATAGCTGTCCAATAGGGGCACAATCCCGCATTTTATTAGTTGATAATGATGAGCGCAGTGCCTTGGTATTGAAAGATTATCTCCAAATTATTGGTCACAGGGTTGAGCATCTAACCCATGAAAGAGACTTTCTCCAAACGGTGCGCCAGTTCAAGCCCAACTTGATTTTGATGGACGTGCAGCTACAAGGAGAAAATAGGGGGTTAGATTTGTTAGCCACACTCCGCCGGGAACCCGACACGAAGAAATTAAAAGTGGTGATGGTGGAGGCAGTAGGGACAGCAGGAAATTCGCAAGGCAACAGCGTGGCTTCCCGCGAACGGTGTCTAGAGGTTGGTGCTGATGATTACCTCAGCAAACCGATTGGCATTGCTCAACTTGAGGCTATTTTAATGCGGTACATTTGACGGCTGAGCTGAAGGTTAACAGGTTGAAAGTTGAAAATTGAAAGTTCCAACCTGCCCTTTCCCGAACATCTCTAAACTTCAAGCGAAAGCCGGTTTGAATTTTGGTTCGTGTTCGACTTCAAAAACGTGAGCATAGAGATTCGCAAGAATTTGCTTGCCCTCTTGCGTTAACTTCAGATATTCAATACCATCACCGATATAGGGATAAACAGCATTCCAATAAAACGAAGGATAGTTGAGGCGTAAATCTTCTGGGTGGCGGTAGCCTAATTGCTTGTTCACACCCGTCTCTTCAAACTCAAAGAATAAAGCAGAAATCTTTTGCAGGTAGCGTGGATCAGAAAGTTGACCGATCAGATCGGCTGCTCTGACCAACCCTGGATAATTGATTGTATCTTGATGATCACTATCTAAAGGTACAGGAAAACGGGTCAGTTCAATATTATCTTGAATAGTTTGAGCATCAATCAGCTTGTGACCTCCAAAGCGTTCTTCCACAAAAAGCTTGCCTCGATCAACATGATAAGGAGTGAGGCTGGCATCTGTAGACCCCAAGGGGAGGGTGACTGTCATGCCATCTACC
The DNA here is from genome assembly GCA_040756535.1 of Cyanobacteriota bacterium. Lineage (GTDB taxonomy): Bacteria > Cyanobacteriota > Cyanobacteriia > Cyanobacteriales > Coleofasciculaceae > JBFLZA01. The sequence continues at coordinate 4,142 of JBFLZA010000284.1, read as the reverse complement.
CCTGTAGCGCAGATTCTAAACGCTGCTCGATCTTGACGACAGACTCCTTTGACGTATCCAATGTCATGACACACCAGAGAAATGATGAAATGCAACCAGTCTTCACAAGAAACTCCCCCCTCCCGGATATGCTTACCCCGCAAGATTTCTTGCCCTACTAATGTTACAAAGATAGTGTGTTCAACGTTGTGATAGAGAGCATTACTATTGGCAATGTTTTCCAATGCCATGTTTCCGACCCAGGCAATGATTTCAGAATAGTTGGAGTTCAAACCCCCATAAGCTGAGGTGTATCCAGCTTTTAATTCGGATACAAAAGACTCAATTAAAAGCTTGGTGGGATTAAACATTGATACTCCTTGGCGATTCATTAATCATTAAAAGTTGTCGGGTCAGTAGTGTTCTTCGTAGACTCTATATGTATTGAGAGAGTTTTATTTAATTTTTACACAGATTAAAGCTACCTGTCAGTTAATAGAAATATTGGGATAGGACTAATGAAGAAAAGCTTTTCTGCAACCTTCATCACTGCTCAAAAATTCTCCCCTTTTTTGGCTTCTCTAGGGGAAACGCAAAAGGGATGGGAGACGAAAAGAATGATGGCAGTGTCTAAGGGTATAAGCCCTATATTTTTAAAGAATTCCCAAGGTAACCAATAGCCCATGAGCCTACGACTGATTGAAGTATTTATCCCAGAAAAAAATAGCCAGGAGGTATCCGAATTCCTCCAAAAATATTCAGCTTTGGGCATTTGGCACATTAAATTATCAAATAATCAAACCCTAGTCAAAACACTGGTATTTGCGAAAGAAGCTGAAGCCGTCATGGATTGCTTGGAAATTCACTTTTCTCAAGCTGAAGGCTTCCGCCTGATTTTACTCGCTGTAGAAGCGGCTATCCCTCGACCGGTTATGCCGGAAGAAAGCGCCTCTCCCCTCAAGGAACTAAAGCTGGAACAAGAGCCAGAGCCTCAGATCTCCCGTGTTAACCGTCAGGAACTGTATGAAGAAGCCGCTAAAACCACAGTACTGACCAGAAATCATATTTTGATGGTTCTTCTATCTACTATTATTGCGGCTATTGGTCTATTACGGGATAACGGAACCATTCTGATCGGTGCGATGGTGATTGCTCCTTTATTAGGGCCGAATATGGCCTTAGCACTGGCAACCACTTTGGGAGATACGGCTCTCGCTTTGAAAGCTGTAAAAATGGGGGCAGTTGGCATTGCGATCGCATTCTCATTTTCTGTCTTAGTGGGTTGGTTCTTTGGTGTTAGTCCAGAAATTCCTGAAATTGCCTTCAGGACAAGGGTAAGTTGGTCAGACTTGATTCTGGCGTTTGCTTCTGGAATGGCAGGAGCACTCTCATTCACGACTGGCACATCCAGTGCCATAGTTGGAGTAATGGTGGCTGTGGCTCTCCTCCCACCGTTGGTAACGTTTGGGATGTTGCTCGGTTCAGGAGAATCGCAGGTTGCTTTGGGAGCAATGTTGCTGTTACTGACTAACTTAATCTGCTTGAACTTCGCAGGAGTGATTACCTTTTGGATACAGAAGGTTCAGCCAGGAACATGGTGGGAAGCGACGAAAGCAAAGAAGGTAACGCGCCTTGCCCTTTGGGTGTGGATGATACTGCTATCTGCGTTAATCCTGGGACTTGGATGGTGGTGGAGAGTTCGTCGAGCTTAATTGAGCATTGGTTATTGGTCATTGGTCATTGGTCATTGGTCATTAAACAAGTGAGAACGGCTTACCAGTACAAATTGCGTCCAACAAAACACCAAGCCACTGAGTTTGATAGATGGCTGTCAATGCTCTGTAGCCAATACAACTATTTGTTGGCTGATAGGTTTAACTGGTATGAGCAGAACCGCTCTCCTATTAATGCTTGTCCCCTCATTTGTCATCTGCCAGAACTTCGAGATAACCCTTTGGAAGCCTACACCGTACCTGTACTCAGGTCGGTGTAGGAGCTGTCACTTGCTTGTGACTGACAGCGATCGCGATAGAGTTGAGCAACTTTATCCTTAGGGTTGAGGCTCAAGACAGCTTCAAATTGTTTTACCGCTTCCCCGAATGCCTGCCGATGGTATAGGAATACACCCTCTTCAAATTGGGTTTTTGTCGCTAACTTAACCGCTTTAATTTCCGGCTCATCCCCATCAAATACTTCAAAAACGGCTACAGCTTTTGACTTGCCCTTAACTTTAACGTGATCAATGAAGCGTAGGCTGTAGGCGATTGGATTGTGTAAGCGACTTAATGTATGCTGAGAGATTAATAACGAGACTCCATACTCTTTTGTCAATTCTTCCAGGCGAGAGGCTAAGTTAACAGTATCACCCATCACCGTGCCATCCATCCGGTTTTCCCCCCCCACTGTTCCCAACATCAGGCTACCTGTATTAATGCCAATGCCAATTTTAATCGGTGCATAACCGCAATTAGCACGATGTTGATTGTATTCGGCAAGTCGATGTAGCATGGCAATTCCAGCATTGACAGCCTCATCCGCATTGCCGCTAAACAGAGCCATAATCGCATCACCGATGTATTTATCAATAAACCCCTGATTTTCAATAATTGCAGCTTCCATGCGGCAAAGATAAGCATTGATAAATTTAAAATTGTCTTCCGGTGTCATAACTTCACTCAAGGTAGTGAAATCGCGGATATCGGAAAAGAAAACTGACATTTCCTGTTGAACGTTATCACCCAAGACAACATCAATAATGCTTTCTTTGTGTAAAAACTGGAGAAATTTATGGGGGACGAAGCGACCATAGGCAATATTAAGATTAGAAAGGCTTAGATGAGTTTTGATTCTGGCAAGGAGTTCGTTTTTCGAGATAGGTTTGGTTAAATAATCATTGGCACCAACACTCAATCCTTCCACCAAGTCATTCACTTGATTTTTGGCGGTTAACATAACCACAGGCAATTCATTGGCAGGAAACGTCTCGCGGAGTTTTTTGCAGACTTCATAGCCAGTCATTTTCGGCATCATCACATCGAGTAAGATGAGATCGGGTTTGAATCCCCGCTCGATCGCTGTTAATGCTTCGATGCCATTTGAGGCTTGTGCGATCGCATAATTTTGCAGGGATAAATGGTTGACCAGTACCTGAAGATTCACTAGTTCATCATCTACAATCAAGATTTTAAACTTGTGATTGCCGTCATTTGTTGCCAGGAAAGGCGTGATGCTCTGTTCACTTTCATTGCCTGGAGATATAAAACGCAACAGGTAGGACGAATAAGATTGAGCGCTGAATTCCGACGACTGGCCGAATGCTAAAGGCAGGGTAAAGGTAAACTGTGAACCGACTCCTACTGTTGATTCAACTTGGATGGTGCCCCCGTGCAACTCCACCAGTTTTTTGGTCACCGCTAACCCCAAACCAGTACCTCCATATTCCCGTCCGGTTGAACCGTCTGCTTGTTCAAAGGATTCAAAAATTCGGTCTAATTTATCCTCAGGAATGCCAATTCCTGTATCGGAGACAGTAATGGCAATTTTGGATTTTGGGGCGTGGGGATCGGAAGTCTCCTCCGACCTTAAGTAGCGCCCTAGATTTTGGATTTCGGATTGGGGAGATGGAGAAGAAGAGGGAGATAAAACTTCCCTACCTTCCTCATTTTGGTCACATACCCCCTGATCTACAATCAATTTTGCTGAGATTTTTACATAACCTTTATCGGTAAATTTAATTGCATTTCCAATTAAATTGTGCAAAATTTGTTGCAAACGATTCTCATCGCCTAAACTCGGAGGCAGGTTGGGAGGAATCGCATTAATGAGCTGCAAATTTTTATGGGTAATCAGGGGTTGGTTGAGGGTAAAAACAACTTCAGTAAGTTCTCGAATACCTACAGGTTTGAGTTGTAATTCAATGGTTTTGTGTTTCAGTTTAGAAAAATCGAGAATATCATTAACGAGATTTGCTAATCGATGCCCGCTTTGAGCAATCATCAAAAGATTTTTTTGCTGGAGTTGTGAGAGTTGTCCCGTCGCTCCGTCAAGCATCGATTCGGCAATTCCAATCATGCCGTTGAGGGGCGTTCGCAATTCGTGAGATGTATTGGCTAAAAATTCATCCTTGAGTTGGCTCAAATGCTGTAAGGCTTCATTATTGGCTT
>JBFLZA010000283.1:0-10817 GCA_040756535.1 Cyanobacteriota bacterium | reverse complement strand
GATATATCGTCTTGAGAGTGTTGGAGATAATCCACCACCCGCCACACCACTACCCCGATATCATCTCGCGGCTTGGTACCATAGGCAGCAGTAATCTGCTTCAACTTCGCCGTTAAGGTTTGTTGCAAGTCTGGGTCGTAACCGCCGATATGAGCGATCGCAAGCTCCATGGTTTCTTGCACCAATCCCGGCTCAAATGTCCAAAAGCCGTAGAACTTTCGTTCCAGGTCATGCTCAGGCTGTCCTTTTGGCCCATAATCCGATGGGGATAACTCTTGACATAAAACCATAGCGGAATATGTCTCCGACAGAATCATCAAGTGCCACTCTTGATCCACTGGATCGGCTGGTTCCAGATTCACCAGTGCGACATTCGACCGCTTGCTAGTCGGGTGTTCAGCAAAACCTGCATCGGGTGATGCCATAATCGTGACGTGAGAAGCTTTCTGAGCTAGATCTCCGTAACGATCTGCTTCTTCCAGATACCACTTGCCTCGCTGGAAAGCCGTAATCATCAACGGTGTACCGTTAGACTCCAGAATAAAGTCTTCCAAAGCATGGCACAGAGCAACGAGTGTGTTTTTGTAATAGACCCCAAAGTTAAGAGGCCGTTTACCTCCTCGATGAGCTGTTTCTAGCTTTTGTAAAATCGAACCTTCCAGCATTGTTTGGTATTTGTTATCTGTTGTTTGTTAATTGGGGTTAGTCGTTAGTGATGAGTAGTGGGTTCTTAATAAGCCCCATGTCTCACTAACCACTATATATATTCAATAACCAGCAACTAATGAGCAGCAACAAGTTGTTTCTGCTTCGGTTCTTTTCGCTCGATGGGAGCAGCTAGCGCTTCTTCTAACGGCGCACAACCGAGTCTTTCTTCAAGAATGTTCATCACTTCCCGACCAAAGTCATTAGGATTTTGCCGCCAAGCCTGAAGACACACCTGGCCAAAGAAAGAACCCAACGGTTCCGGATTCCAGAGCAGTTTCTTTGCCGTCCAAGGCATCAAGCTCATCGGATCGTAGTCCCGATTGAGTATGTTGTTCTCGAAGGCGTACTCTTCTAGGTGAGTATGAGGTTGCAGACCAATAAAGAAGATAGCCGGTTCGACTTTATCAGCACCGAAAATCCGCTCTAGCTCTCGGTGATAGGCAAGGGTCTGACGAATGGTTTCCGGTCGCTCGTCGATTACATTAAAAGAGTAATTGACGGAAACCAGGTCATTGAAGCCAGCAGCCTTCAAATCGCGACAATTTTGCAAGACGGTACGCAAGTTGTAGCCCATCCGCATCTTTCGCACCAGTTCCTGCGAACCGCTGGTGATGCCGATTTCAAAGTAATTCATACCCGTCTTCACCATGAGGTCGCACAGTTGGGGCGTTAGGTTGTCTGCCCGGATGTAAGCGGCCCAGTGAATGTCCGTCATGCCGGAGTCGAGGATTTTCTGCAACAGTTCAACCGCATCATCGATATATCTCCGCGCTGGGATGAATTGAGCATCAGTAAACCAGAAGTTACGAATTCCTCGCTCATACAGTTGACGCATTTCTGCAACGACTTCATCGGCTGGGTTAATTCGTACCTGTTTTCCTTCAACAACAGTGTAGATGCAGTAGCAGCAGTTGTGGGGACAACCTCGTTTGGTTTGAACGCCGATGTAAAAATCGTTTTCTTGCAGGTAATAATCAAAAGTAGGCCAGATACTTTCGATATAGTCGTAGTTACAAGCGGTTTTTTCGAGAGGAGCAGGTTGCTCGTGAATTAAGCGATCGCGAGGTTGTGTTTCCCCAACCACATAACAGCGCTCGTCTTGTAACCCTTGACCCCGCAAGATTTTTTCCAGCAGCGCTTCTCCTTCACCCACAGAAACGATCGTTCCTGCTGGCAACTTGTTTTTCAACTGTTCATAGAAAACGCTCACCGCACCGCCACCCACGATCGCACGAGCTTCTCGATTGTAGTTTTGAGCACGCTTAACGCCTCGTTTAATCAAGCCCAGATTGCGCCAGAGTTCCGTATAGTAAGAAGCGGCTAGACGCAACCCTCCCAAAGCCCCTCTTAGCTTCACTAAGGGATTTTGAGCATAGTAAAATTCAAAGGCATTTTGCAGAGGGTTGCCACCTCTACCGCCCACTGGAGCATAGATTTGAATGTCGCGCCAAGAAAATACCAACTGGGTGGGTTGAAACTCATCCACGCAACGATCAAGCGCCTTGACAAAATCTAGAGGAGGTACAGTGCCCAAGTCAAAGATGCGCTGTTCCACCTCTGGAAAAAGCTTGTGGACATGATCGGCTAAGTAAACTACGCCAATCGGAAAGATGGGATTACAGGGCAGGCGAACGTAAAGAATTTTTTGTGGCATTGTTAATTTCGTGTTACAGATATTTTTTTTATAAGTCGCTTGTTCAGAAATAAACACTTGAGTAACCCTTCACTGGTTTAGCGTCGATGTAGTTGACCTCTGAGTCTTGGATTGTTTTCCACTCTAAGATTCCAGGTTAGACTAACTCAACCTGTTTTTCTCCACACCGCTTGGGGAAGACAGGTCTCACCCCAGTGCTTGGGGCGGGGATTAATGGCAAAAATATGAAAATCTAATTCACATAACTTAACTTTAACAAGATTAGCGACTTCTCTCAACTGTGTGGTATTTTTTCTGAAGAAGTAGAAACCCTCAAAAAGAGGAGGTTTCAGACCACTGTGCTAGATACAGGGGTTAAAATTCCATTATTCCCGGTGAAATTTCACTAATTTCCTGAAGAAAGGCGAATAATCTTGGAAAATGAGAAATTTCTCCTCAGTATGCCCTAAATCGCCAACGGGAAGAGAGTGTGATTGGTAGTGGCGTTTACAGCTAGTGGGGATCGCAAGTGTTAAGTTGAGTGATGTAATAACAAACTAAATTCATTAATCACGCTGGCAGTTATGGCTCAGATTCTCGATCCTCTTCCTTCAGATAATCAAAACCACATTCTCTGCTGCTATGTAAATGCAACTAGCCAGATTCAAATAGCTCGAATAACAAACATTCCCAATTGGTATTTTGAACGTGTTGTTTTTCCCGGACAGCGCTTAGTTTTTGAAGCAGTACCGGAAGCTCAGATGGAAATTCACACTGGCATGATGGCAACTGCGATTCTGTCAGATACTATACCTTGCGTTCGCTTGCGTATAGATGAAGATGGCAACTCCAAACAGCCTATATCAAAGCCTCTCGCAGAAGCTACGACAGCTACAACCAAGAAGCAACGAGTAGAAACTGCCCATCATAAAAGCCCATTACCAAAAGAGAGTTTAACGTTCGCGACTTTAGGCTAATTTATCCTTCCTTAATGAGATCGGGATGGGGTTGCTAACTACGGCAACCCCTTACTTTTTATGAAAGTGAATATCTGTCTTGAAAATAGGAGTCTCCGAGTCAGGAGAAGTGATTTTCATTACTTCGTTGTGAGCGACAACTCATGGTGCCTAGCTTAAAAATAGGGAACAGGCAACAGGGAACAGGGGAAGAAGGATTTTCATCGCAATGTTCGTGGGTTTCCGCTCAGGGTGCCTATCTGGAAAATGGGTTGAACGTTAGCAGGTTAAAGGTAGAAGGTTGAAGAATATCGTGGAAGTATCCAATACTGAAAGAGTAAAACTAAATTGTAGACGGAGAAAATCTCTGTTCAAACTAGACTATAATTGCTTACATAAATAGGTTTAGTAAAGTTTAGCATGTACGCTATCAAGCGAGAACTCAAACTGAATAAGAAACAGAGATCTCTGATGCGTGGCATTGCTGGATTTAAGCGCTACGTCTACAACTACTGCATCGACCTATTAGTAGCGAGTTGGAATTTTGAAGGCGTCAAGGTCGGAGACTCCAAACGCATTGATACCATCAAGAAGGTGTTTACCCAGGTAACGATGCAAAAGCCAGAGAATGCCTGGATGAAAAAGTACCCTGCAACGGTGTACCAATCCGCATTCATGGAGGTTAAAGACGCCATTACTCGTTGGCGCAAGGGACTAGGTGGCTTCCCTAACAAGAAGTCCAAAAAGAAAGGTGACTCCTTCACGGTTTACAAAACCTTTGGGGTTTACCCAGAAAAAGGGAAACCAGCCCTTCCCTTCACTAACCGGGTAACAATGCTTGCTGGGAAGCAAGTCAAACTACCTGGACTAAAAACATTTCGACTCAAGGAACGAATCAAATTTATCTGTAGTTCTCAGACATTTACCGTATCAAGAGCCGCAGATAAGTGGTTCGTTTCTTTCGTGTTAGACGCTGAAAAAATACCCCCAGTTATCCATCCTGTACAACGAGCGGGAGTAGATCTGGGGGTTAAGTGTCTAGCCACCGTTTCCGATGGCAGCAAATACAATATGCCGATTACCATTAAAAGGGCGAAAACCAAGCTCAGGTTACTCCAGTGGCGTAATCGTAACAAAGTTCTAGGAAACAAAAGGCTCAAAATTAGAGCCTCAAACAAGGCTAAACAGTACTACGTCAGCTTATCTTGTCAACATTTGCGTATTGCCAATATCCGTCAGGATGCAACGCAGAAAATGACGACTTCTTTGAGTCGCAGAATCTATAATATTCGGATCGAAGATCTCAATGTCTCAGGCATGATTGCCAATCACAAGCTGGCTGAAGCTGTTAGCAACAACTGTTTCTACGAGATACGCCGTCAGCTCATCTATAAACAGACGCATTACGGGACAAAAGTGGAATTGGTAGACCGTTGGTATCCCAGCTCTAAAACCTGTTCTAAGTGCGGTCATGTTCAAGACATCAGGTTGTCTGACCGCCTGTTTAATTGCCAACAATGTGGGCACTCCCAAGACCGAGACGAAAATGCTTCCGTTAATCTTGAGAATGCCCCATCGCATCGAGTACGCTCGGCTTGAGCGGAATTGACGCCCGTGGACTGGAAGGAGCCGACTCCCCAGGCTGAGACGGGAAGAAAACGCTAAATCAGGTTTAACCAGGTTTAGTTAAGTTTTTCGGAGCAGTTCAAAGCTCTTCTTATCTAGGTTGAGGTATCCGTGTGAATCTACCTTCCTTTGTCTGGCTATGGAGAATAGCCGCATGGTCAATGGGTTTATCGCTCTTGGCTTATTTTCTCCTGAGTGTAACTGGAATCACTCTCTTCGACCGACGCCAATTTCATCGCCAGTATCCCCGTTGGTTGCGCCCTTTACACTTCGTTATCGGTTGGGTAATGGTGAGTTTGGTGTTGCTGTTACTAGCGATCGGTCTTGTAGGTACAGTGGGTCATTTCGGCAGTTTGGGGCACTCAGGACACCTCATCGCTGGATTGTCGGTTGTATTTCTGGTTTTACTTTCAGCAGGCAGCGCCACTCTGATTACTCCAGAGCGAACTTGGGTCCGTGCGGTTCACGTTGGGACAAATATTGCCCTATTCGTAGGATTTATTTGGGTATCGCTTACAGGTTGGCAGGTGGTGCAGAAGTATCTACCTTAAACGAAATCTCCCACCGGATATATCTGTTAATGCCAAGAAAGCTAGACGATAAGAAATATATCCTTTTATAAGGGTTAAAAACGTTTGCTTTAGAGTCACTGACAATAATTGAGCAGGGGTGGGATTCCCTGTTACTCGGTTCTAAGGGGCATAGCATCAAAGACTTAGTTATCCCCTTAGGGTTAACAGATGACCCTACTTACATTAAGTTGGATTATTCTTGTAGAGTAACAGACGCAAGATTGTTTCTTTAACTCAGGTATGAACAGATTTATTGGATTAATTATCATGGTCGTGGCAATTGCGGCTCTGGCGGGAGCAGCGATTGGCTGGCGCTTTCCTTTCTTGGGGCGGAGTCGGAGTGCCAATCAGTTACAAACGGCTCAACAACGCACAAACGTTCAACCTGCTAACCGCACAAGCGTTCAACCTGCCAACCGCACCAGGGTTCAACGCGCTAACCAGCCAACGGCACAAGCGCCAAGTAATGCTCAGACAACGGCACAAGCACCCGATGGGACAATAAATCCAGAGACGACGACCGTACAACCGGCGCAAACAGACACCAATCAGCCTGTGCCAGCGCTTTGGTAGGGTGTGTTTCTTGAGTTTCTCTCGTTGGTGTCTAGTGGGTATGGCTCTATGCCTGGTAGTGTAGCGCTAAAGTCTAGTTTCTCAACGCGATCGCTTTTCAGGATGTTAGAGCCAACACGGTTGATCAAAAGTTTTATGTCAAACCCATTTCTAAAGAAAAAGCAAAAAAATAAATATTCAGAGTTGGGATAATATTTTCTGATTGATAACTACAGCGTTTTTCCCGTGGCCCAGCTATGAACAAATTTTTTGGATTAATGAGCAAGGTTGTAATAGCTATTGCTCTTGTCGGCTCAGTAACAGGCTGTAATAACGTTCCCTTCCTGGGTCGAAATCGAAGTGCCAACCAAGTTAACAATTCTCCAACAGCAACACAAAACCAACGAACAGCCCAAACAAGGGTACAACCTGCCAATCAGCCCGGTACGCGAACTCAACCGAATCAGACAACCCCACAAGACCCTAACGTTACTTTGAATCCCGAAGCTGCCAATACGGGGACTGGGCAAGCAGATAGTACTCAAAGTGTGCCTGCGCTATGGTAAAGTAGGCCTCTTGAGGGTTGAATCGTTTGTTTTTAGGGGTAAGACAAGCGTCAGGATCAAAGCGCCACGACCTTTAGCACGGCAATTGTTCTCTTGTGAAGCCTAACTTCTAATACCGATTTTCAAGGTGTAGGCGCGTCAGAAGCGCGTCAGATTTTTTCTCATGAATGCAGCAAGTGACATTCTCATCATCGGCGGTGGTGTTATTGGTTTAGCGATCGCCGTTGAATTAAAATTGCGGGGTGCAACTGTAACGCTGGTCAGCCGTGACTTCAAGCATGGGTCTACCCTAGCCGCCGCAGGGATGTTGGCTCCTTTTGCAGAAGAGATTCCTGCCAGTCCCATGTTAGAGTTGTGCCTTGGGTCGCGATCGCTATATCCGGAATGGATTCGCAAACTCGAACAGCTCACAGGTGTTTCTACGGGTTACTGGCCTTGTGGTATTCTAGCCCCGGTTTATGAAGAGCCAAGAGATGTTCAAGCCAAGGGTGACCACTGGTTAGACCGAGACGCCATTCATTTGTATCAACCGGGTTTAGGTTCCGATGTCATTGGCGGGTGGTGGTATCCCGAAGATGGACAGGTGGATAATCGGGAACTGGCTCAAGCCTTGCGTCTTGCTGCCCAAGAATTGGGGGTTAATCTCCGCGAAGGAATTGATGTTGAGGCGATTGAGCAGCAGAATCGCTTGGTTCGTGAGGTCAGAACCTCTGCTGGGAAATTTCAAGCAGACCATTATATCCTAGCCACAGGTGCCTGGTCTAACCAACTATTGCCGCTGCCAGTACGGCCGAGAAAAGGTCAGATGTTGTCGGTACAAGTACCCCAAGACAAGCGTCAGTCCTTGCCTTTACAGCGTATACTTTACGGTTCAAATACCTACATCGTGCCACGTCGAGACGGACGGATTCTCATCGGGGCGACGGTGGAGGATGTCGGGTTTGCACCTCACAACACTCCAAAAGGAATTCAAAGCCTTTTAGCACAAGGGATACAGTTGTATCCCGAATTAGAGGATTGGCCGATACAAGAGTGCTGGTGGGGATTTCGACCTGCAACGCCAGATGAGTTACCGATTCTCGGCACTAGCCCTTGTAAAAATCTCACCCTAGCTACCGGTCATTACCGCAATGGCATTCTTTTGGCACCCGTAACATCGGTGCTAATCGCTGACTTAATTAGTGAGCAAAAGTCTGACCCCTTGCTAGAGCATTTTCGCTACGATCGCTTTTACACTAAATCTGCTGCTCAGGCAACTCCGATGGTTTTCTCAAGCAATTCTTCTACAAAATCAGTGGCGAAATCGCATTCCACCTCAGTCCTGGCACCTCAGGCAACCTCTCGCCTAGAAGACAAGTTGGTGATTGCGGGTCGAACTTTTAACTCTCGTCTGATGACGGGTACGGGCAAGTATAGCAGCATCGAATTTATGCAGCAGAGTATTGCAGCCAGTGGTTGTGAGATTGTCACGGTTGCTGTACGTCGGGTGCAAACCAATGCACCAGGACACGAAGGACTGGCAGAGGCGCTGGATTGGACAAAAATTTGGATGCTACCGAATACAGCCGGTTGTAAAACGGCCCAAGAAGCGGTGCGGGTGGCACGGTTGGGTCGGGAAATGGCGAAGTTGTTGGGCCAGGAGGATAATAATTTTGTCAAGTTAGAAGTGATTCCTGACGCGAAATATCTACTCCCTGACCCCATTGGCACTTTGGAAGCAGCAGAACAATTGGTGAAAGAAGGGTTTGCCGTGTTGCCCTACATTAATGCTGACCCCATGCTTGCCAAACGATTGGAAGAAGTGGGCTGCGTGACGGTGATGCCCTTAGGGTCACCCATTGGTTCGGGACAGGGGATTCAGACAGCAGCAAATATCCAAATCATCATCGAAGAAGCGAAGATACCGGTGGTGGTAGATGCAGGCATTGGTACGCCCAGCGAGGCAGCCTATGCGATGGAGATGGGGGCAGATGCGCTATTAATTAATAGTGCGATCGCGCTAGCACATAACCCCGTCGCTATGGCGAGAGCCATGGGTATGGCAACCGAGGCGGGGCGTCTTGCCTATTTTGCGGGTCGAATTCCAGTGAAAACCTATGCCAGTGCCAGCTCACCCCTAACAGGCACGATTAATTAGGGATCTGTTTAAGATCAGTTCTCTTTCTCCGATGGGACGAGGATTAATCATACTGAAACTTGTCAGAAGCATCCTCGACTAAGATGAATCGCCAAGTTGTTTTCGGATACTGGATGTAGAAGCCTTGGGACTGAATCTTAACGGAAGCTGCCATCAGAGGTCGATTACCAATCTGGAGTGAAAGTTCGTTCCAGTAACTTAACCTTCAAAGGCAGACACCTGCTGCCTTTCATCCGTCGGGTATATCCGAGCAATAGTGAAGGGCAATCACTTTAACAAAACCGTGATTGCCCTGTGTATCCACCTACGAAAGGAGATGCTCTGCTTTGGTTATGCCTAAGATTAACGGCTATTATTGCCTGCTCTCTTCTATCTGTTGAAAGGGATTCACGTTACATCAGATTGTGGCGAGCTATACGTGGGCTTTCTTTATCCCCACTATCGGAAATGGGGAAACAGGTCAGATGGAAGCCAACGGGTGTTATTATCGTATAGCTGAGTATCTAAAAGTCTGGTAAAAAGACTCGATGGATACAAACTAAGTAGCTAGTACTTGCCAAGACTTGTTAAGTTTGCTACCTTAGTTAAGCGCCGGAAATCGAGCGCAGCCAAGAGAGAGCCGGGATAGCTCAGTTGGTAGAGCAGAGGACTGAAAATCCTCGTGTCGGCGGTTCAAATCCGCCTCCTGGCATACAAGATTGGTTCATCTGTTTGAGTGAGAGCAAACTTAAGAACATGATTATTTTTGTTGTTGTTTTTAATGTATTGCTCTCACTTATATGTCTATATGTAGCTTGGCAATTGTGGAATTTACGCCTAGCTCTAGCTATAACAGCTGATATTGTCGCTCTCTTTGAGCGCGATACCTATAATGCGTTACATGGTGCTCCTAATGCTATTTCCCAAGGGCAGTTGGGTGTAAGTAACTTAAGAGTCAGTTATCAGCAACTCGAAATTCAGCTACAACGAGTGCAGCAAATTCTGGCATTACTGGGTCTGGCACAAAGGGTGTTGCGAATTGCTGTTCGCTCTTCGATTAGGCTAAACCAGCGCAATCAGGTGGATAGGTTACTAAGGCGATCGCAATTACGACGATTACGGCGTCAACGGCGATCCAGAAAGTGAGTGACAAGAGAGTCTAATCTCTCCCCTATCCTGCTAAGGTATAAATTCGTTGTGTATTTGCCCAGCATGTGCCTAACAATGGCAACGTCTTAAGCTATTGAGGGAACATCGGCAGAGCTGATCGCATCTTAAGGGTGTTAAATGCTCAACGCTTAGTAGATAATAACTGGGCAACAAGTGCCAGCTTCGCAGACGACTCAGGCATCAGCTAGCACTTCCCCTGAGCAAATCTGCATAAAATTGGTGTAGGGAGAGAGACTAAAAAATGGCCAAGAAAAGTGCTGCATCATTTATTAGTGGTTTGTTACTGGGCAGTGCCATGGGAACCGTGGTAGGTTTGCTGATTGCCCCGCGCACAGGTCGGGATACGCGGCAGTTGTTGAAGAAATCCGCAAATGCCTTACCCGAGCTGGCCGAAGATTTATCGACCAGCGTACAACTGCAAGCGGATCGCCTTTCAGAAAGCGCATTGCGTAACTGGGATGGCACACTAGCTCGGCTACGAGAAGCGATCGCCGCAGGTATTGAAGCCTCTCAACGAGAGAGCGTAGAACTTAAAAATCCAAAGACTGAAGTGGCGACTGACTCTCGCCCATCAGTTCCTGACCACCAACTGTAGGCAACTATCAGTGATTGACCCTCTATTTTGGTTAGGACTGTCCATTCTGTTGGTAGCTGTCAGCTTAACGGCTGTTTTAGTCGCCGCACTACCTGCCTTGCAAGAGTTAGCACGGGCAGCTCGCAGTGTGGAAAAATTAGCTGATACGCTTCGTCGGGAACTGCCGCCAACTCTGGAAGCTATTCGCCTAACGGGTTTAGAAATTAGTGACTTGACCGATGATGTAAGTGAGGGCGTAAAAAATGCCAGTCAAGTCGCTAAACAAGTGGATCAAAGTCTCAGTACGGCTAAAAATCAGGCGAACAAAGTACAGCTCAACACGC
>JBFLZA010000282.1:0-10976 GCA_040756535.1 Cyanobacteriota bacterium | reverse complement strand
ATCGAGATACCAGAGGGGTGGGTTTTCAAATCCCGTAGTTTCGCCGCGCTCTCGTAAAGACTTATGGATTGACTTTAACGCAGTGTAGAGCCATTCTTGCGTATGGGGATAACTATGAAAAACCGAAGCGGGATGAACCCCAGATGGGTGAAACTTACGATGAATCAGATCCACGCTGGTAAAAGTTCCGCCCAAGTTATCGGTATCGACAGTTGAGGGTGTCCAACTCAAAGAGACGTTCTCATCCATCCCGTGAATCTTCAGATTGTCATCATTAAAGGGTTCATTACTCACCCGATAGACAATGTGAAGTAAATCAGTATGCAAATGAAGTACTCCCTCATCAGTGAACTCAATTGCCTTGAACGGTACGGGTTGAGGCTGAGCAAGAGCGATGACCGTGGGAGAGTCTTCAAATTGACCTGAGGCTGAGTACTCAAGACGCACCAAACCATTGTTCAAAGCACTGAAACGGGCTGTTTTACAAACCACGCGCTGATCGATGAGTTCGTATTGCACAAATGCACTCCCACTGACTCTCCAAGGTTTTATCTGCTTTCCAGGTTACCAAGCCGTTGCTATTCCGCGTTATTTTCCTATGGCTGTCCTTTTAGGTGAGTTCGACAATCCGAGCTTAGCGATCGCTCATAAATTTTAATTAAAATTTTCTACTTGCGATGGCAGAGAAATGTTAAATTAAATTTCATTTATTAGAAAACAATGAACCTTCCTTTAGTCGTCGATATTGCCATTGCCTTAATTTTTATTTATCTGATTTTTAGCTTACTAACCTCTGAGATTCAAGAACTAATTACTACACTTTTGCAGTGGAGAGCTGTTCATCTTAAAGAATCTATTGAAGGCCTTTTAGCGGCTAGCAATGACACCGCAGAACTACAGCAAGCTAGAAAACTAGCTAACAGGCTTTATGCCAATCCATTGATTAACACACTTAATCAAGAAGCCAAGGGTTTTTTTGCCTCAATTCCACGTCGGCTCAATCAGATAGTGGGTAAATATTTACTTATTATTTTTAGGCGAGAAAATGTATTCGGTAAAAAAAATAGTGGACCTTCCTACATAGCTTCTGAATCTTTTGCAACTAGCTTCCTTGATACTTTAGGAATTCCTGCAGTTATCCAGAAATTTACGTTACTGAGAATGCGTGATTTTAAATCTAACTTAATAGCTCAACTAGAAACGGAACTACGAGATGCATCAATACCTGGAATTGATGAAACAACTCTAAAAATAGATTTGATGAATAAAGAGGATGAAACGAAGATTCAGGACTTGTTAAAACAGGATTTTGGGGTGAATGACCCAAGCCAAGGTTTATCTGTATTAAAAAAATTTTATGATTTAAGAAAAAATCTAGAATATACTATTAAAGCTTATCAGAGTGGCGGACTAGATTTAGTAGCGACGGTTAATCGATTTGAAGAAATTTTCAATCAATATATTAATGAATTTAAAGTAAACTTTCCAGAACCCAGTGAACCTCAATATGAATTAATTAAAAACTTCCAGTCTCTGCACTATAAAACCTTTGGAAAAATCACATCTAGTAATCTTGAGCATCAAACCAGCAATTATACCAGTAGTGAGAAAAAGCTACTGATACGATATCTACAGCCTAATTTAACAGAAGCGGTAGAAATAGTCCAAGGATTCTGGCAATTAAAACGATGCTGGGCAATTTATAAAGAAGTTCGTCAAGGAGCTGCTCTTGAGGCAATCGAACAGCTCAGGATAATTATTAGTAATCAACCTAACCTACCCGAACCCATAAAACAAAGGCTTTTAGAAAAAATTCAGTTGATAACAACTAGCGGCTCTGCTTATGGATACACAAGAATTATAAAAGCGATTGAAACTCATCCCAGTTTACGTTTACCCGTAAAACGAAGGCTTTTAGAGAAGGCAAATTCCATAATCCAAGACAGTTACCAAGCTATCAAAGAAGTTATTGAGAGT
Source organism: Cyanobacteriota bacterium (assembly GCA_040756535.1). Lineage (GTDB taxonomy): Bacteria > Cyanobacteriota > Cyanobacteriia > Cyanobacteriales > Coleofasciculaceae > JBFLZA01. The sequence continues at coordinate 8,999 of JBFLZA010000282.1, read as the reverse complement.
CCACAATGGCTGGGATTACCTGAGTCAGTCAGAAATACTTTACTTGACAAACTTGAGCAGGCAAAGACTGGCACTATCAGCGTTAGCATTTTAAGTTATGAATTTGAAAAAATCAGAATACAACCTAACTCTTTAGATGTACTAGACGAAATCATTGAAGCAGTAGATGCAATTATTCACAACAGCTACGAAAAAATTGAGGAGGAAATTAAGAGGGAGCCGGAGTTACATCTCTCAATTCGAGAAAATCTAATCGAGCTGATTAACGCGAGCACAAGCACTAGTTTAGATTTTGAATATGCAACCCTTAGGAAAGCTATTGAAAATCAGCCAGGAATTCCTTTATGGGTCAAGCAATCTTTTCTCTATGAACTTGACAAAATTATCAATGGCTGTATAGAAAATCAGTATGCAAAATTTAAGAGAGCTATTGAAACTCAACCGAACTTGAACTTATCAGTAAAGCAAAGCCTTTTACTCTTGGCTGCTGCCGTCACTCTTCGTAAAGATAGTGAATTGGCGGCGTTAGTCGATCAATTGCTAGGAATGGACAGCTTACCGGAGTCAGTAGAGCAAAATCTTCTCCTACTTGCCCAACAAGCTCAAATTAAAGTTGACGGCATAAAAGAAGAACTCAACCAGTTCCGAAGAGAAGTTGAAAACTGGTTTGACCGCTCAATGGAGCGCTCCTCTGGTGTCTACAAGCGAAATGCTAAGATGGTGGCCCTACTCATTGGTTCTCTAGTGGCTGTAGCAGTGAATGCTGATACGATGCATATTATTACCCGATTGTCAGAAGATCAGGTGCTTCGTTCAACGGTGATTCGAGCCGCTAACCAGATTGCTGTCGATCAGTCAGAGCTAACAGCATTATGCTTGAGTCAGACTGAGAGGGAAAGAAGCCAAAATTCGCAATGTTCTCAACTATTGAATAATCTCGATCAAGCTGCACGGAAAATCTCTCTGCCCATCGGTTGGGATGAATCTAATCGGAAGCAACAGTGGCAGGAAGCTGGGCGTTTGGGAAACTTGAGATTTTTCAGGTATCTTTTGGGTTGGTTGGTCAGTGGTATAGCTCTTTCTATGGGTGCCTCGTTTTGGTATGAACTGCTAGGTAAGTTTATTAATGTGCGGAATACCGGTCAGGCACCTCCCCCTCCGAGAGAGCAACCTAACACTCCACCTTACCCCCGTGAACGTTAGTGCTGTGCTCAGTTAAATTAGTTACCCTTATCCAACCCAGACAGCAAAAAGCTTCCCACTGATGTGAGAAGCCTTTATGTTTTGATGCTTAATGTCGCTTAGCTTAAGCAACTCTGCGGAAATCCCGGTAGCACCAGCTCAGCACCATGCCGCCTGCTACTAATTTGATAACTTCTAGCAACCAGTATCCTTCTTGCATGGACATCATACCGGCAGGCATTCCAGTTACTGGCTCAAAGGCATTCAACTGAATGGCTAGAGCACTCATCTGCGGTGTCATAATATAGGTATAAATGATTGCAATTGTTAGCAAAACCACAGATAAGAAAATAGACCAGCGTCTGACGTGATGATAAAGATGAGAAGTGCCACGTAGTGCTAATAGACTTGCTAAAACCACACCAGCACACAACAGCTCAATCCGATTAAAAATCCAAAAAATTGAATAACCAGCTGTTGCGAAACTCGCTTGATTCATCATGCCAGTCGTAGATAGAGTAGGCATGAGTACAAAGTCTACAATTAGACTACCACTAAGCCAAAACCCCAGGGCAAACATTGCTACTGTATGCCATGCGGGTCGCTTTAATCCATTGTCAAAAACAGCATTCATAGATATAGATATATTCCTCTACTTTCTGTCTTACTTCAGCTTAACGAATAGATGGGGTCACAAACATGAAGTATTTTATCAATTAATCGAAAGTCAATCTAAAAGAGGAGCTACTAGGAATTTCAACCTATTTCTTCTCACTAAGGCTTGTTAAAAAACTTAACGTATCGGATTACAATGCGGTGATGGTGAAAGCCCTCTCTATGCGAGAGGAGGGATGAAACCGAGCTTTCCGTACAGGATGTACACTTTAGTCTGCCATTGATTTAATAGAGCATGTATTGCACCTTGAAGACTCGGTTTAGGAGGTTTCACCAGGAAAAGCTCTGGTGGGTAAAAGTCCGAAGCGTCATGGAGTAGTTTTAGACTTAAATAGCGGTGAAAAACTCGCACAGTCGATAACAAGCTACGAGATGCAAGTAAGCGCAATGTATGTGACATTCATGTCAGCATATCTGAGCGTGTAGGGAGTCTTTGACTGCTCCCACTAATAGTCCAGTGACAGCTAGTAGACGTGAAGTAACGACGTTTGAACCGTTACGGAACAACTGCTTAGAATCTCCCGTACTTTAGTCGGGAGAGAAGTCAAAACTGAAGGTAAATTCATTTACATTCCTCATTCCCCTCAGCCTATGCGAATTCCAATGATAGCTGTAGCTACTTTAACGACTCTAGCAAGTCTTTGGGGTATCGCGGCCCCATCACCTCAAGCGATGCACCCAGCCAAGGGAGATGTCTCGTTTAAAACGGCTCTCAGCTTAATTGCTGCAACAACCACCTATAACGAGACTCATTTATGGGGGGCAAAGTACTATTTCACCCTGTCCCTTCCTGAAAATGCTGGTGAAGCGCTTGGGAAGGTTACCATTAATCAGCGCCAAGGTTTTGAGGATATTCGTTTCAAGATTAAACACACCCAGGCTTTTAAGGGCACACCTCGGCAGAAAGGAGAGAGGTTAACGATAAAAGAGGTAACAAAAGACTCCAACTCACCAGCAATTGCGGTAACGTTTGACCCACCGGTGAAACCAGGAACAACTGTAACGATTGAGCTTCGTCCTGTTCGCAATCCTTCCGTTAGTGGTGTCTATATTTTTGGGGTGACGGCTTTTCCTGCCGTTGACAACCCCTACGGTCTATATCTAGGGGTAGGGCGCTTGCATTTCTACGATAGCCGCCCAGACTTTATTCATTGAGTTGAATCTGCCTTAAGTCTGGGTGGCAGAGGTTTGGAGAGTTTCCAGGGAAAGGACACGATCGCTTGCGGTGAGCTATTGCCCATGAATCAGCTACTCTGGGTGTCTTTGTGTCCATTTTCACAGATAGTGCAAAAGATTGCGATCGCTTTCTTCAATTGCCATATCCGATTTAATATCCGAGGTGAACCCAGCCCGGATACAGGCTAACGGCAGGCAACCATTGCTTTTTCGGTTTTTGGTGCCGCTGATGCTGATGAATATCGAGTAGGTACTCCTTGCTCCTCTGAAAATACTACTTTCCACTGATGTTTGTAGCACGAAGTCAGAGAAATAATAAAACCATCATCACTCTTGTTTTGAGCATCTGCCTCGCAAGGAAGGGAACCCAGATTTTCCTCAGAACGACAGGATTGATTCATGCGCTCAAAACGCTTATTAAGATTCGCAGTCATTTTTACAGCCTCTAGCAAGTCCAATTTTCTTAAACTTTTTTACCTAGTCCTATTGTTTAACTTTTATTCAAGATGCACATCGGTCTTGAGTAGTAAACTGAAAATTGAACCTATTGAATGCAAAATTTTAGCTATTAAAACTTTGTTTTGTTAAAACGTGTATTTCTAACTATATTTTAAGGTTTTTAGGACCAATGAATACTTCAATCAGGTAGCTCTTATACCAAATCCGTTTCACTGCTTTTGACTTTTTCCCAATTACAGCGTTCGCTGGGTCACAGGAGGCAGAGCCTCCCATCAAGCCTTTCTAGCTAGAACCTAGAAACGAGAGATAGCAAGAATTTCAGGGGCTATGGGTAAAGCATAGTCTCCCTCATAGGAAAACAAGGGAGAAAAAATAGCCCCCTCTTCCCTACATACTACGTTTGACCGCAATTTCGTAGAAGTTATATTACTTTGCCCGCATTCTTTGCCAAACCGTAAAGGCTAAAAGAATAACAATGCCGAACATAGTGGTATGAATCACAGTCGGAGTCATGCCTTGCAATTTCATGGCCAGCCAGTTACAAACCAAGGTCAGTCCCCAGAGAGTTAGCGCAGCACGGCGCTGAGAAAAGCCCCAAGCGAGTAAACGATGATGCAGGTGGTCTTTGCCAGGAGTACTCAAGGGGTTTTTCCCTGCCATCAGTCGCCGCACAAATACCTGGGTGGTATCTAGCACTGGCAAGAGCAAAAACAGAACAGGAGGTACGAGAGAAAATAGGGTCGTTACTTTCAGATTGCCTAAGATGCTGGTGGCTGCAAGCACATAGCCGAAAAAGTAAGCTCCCGCATCGCCCATAATGATATGGGAAGGATGGAAGTTATGCCGCAAAAAGCCCAAGGCTGCCCCCGCCAGCGCAGCCAGCAATAATGTTGCTGCTGCACGAGTGGGAAATTGAGCGGAAACGGCTAACAGACTCATCGCTGTAATAAAGCTGACTCCACCGGCTAAGCCATCCATTCCATCCATCAAATTGATGGCGTTGGTAATCCCCACGACCCAAAGGATAGTGAACAATGTTGAAAGCAAGGGGTCAATCGGAGTACCAAAGGCAGCTTCAATACCACTACTGCTGGCAACTAACAAAAGTGCCGTGAGAATCTGGGTGAACAAGCGAAATAGAGGGGGTAGACCAAACTGATCATCAATGAAGCCTACCAATACCAAGATTGAGCCGCCTAGCAGAATCGTGAGTACCTCAGCCAAGACGCCTTCGATCACGATGGGTCTTAAAAGGCTAGCTAGTATGAGTGCAGCAACTACCCCAGCATAGATGGCTAAGCCTCCCGCATTGGGTAACGGTTCTCGATTGAGCCGTCGTGCGTTCGGTTGGTCAGCCCAACCGACCTGTAAAGCAAATAAGCGTACTGCTGGAATAAAACGCCAAGTCACTCCCCAGGCAAGCCCAAAGGTTAAAACTACCGCCAGCCAGCCGGTGCCGCTGGGGTTGGCAATGCCGAGAGACCGAAGAAAGTCGTAAAAAATCATCTCTCAATTCCCGCAAGACCGCCAATAAAGAACATTAGCCTCAACAGTACAATTAATCTACTAAAGTGTTACCAAGTTTTGTCGCTTATGCCTGTTTAAAATAGAAATCAACGCATTGATTGTCAAAGAACTTACAAGCAGAGTTTATGTCTGTCAGGAATTTGACCTTTGGCTTGATTGAAGTTATAAAAAAGGTTAAAGAGAAGTTAACTTCAGTCTCAGCGCTACTACTGAATGCAAAGGCAATACTGTGATTGGCTTTGCCCACTGCCCTTATGTCCTATCACTACAGGACGAGTAAAGCTAGTATGAACACCAACAGGCAAGCACCTCGCTTGATGCATTAGAGCGCCATCCAGTTTTAGCCTGGAGTGCTGTCGGTGTAGCTTATTTAGGTAAGTGCCGACTGGCTTCATACGGAGCTAAAGTAAGGCTGAAAGACCGCCGCGATCGCAAATCTCAGCCACTTCAAACCTAGAGGCATTGCCCTGAATGCTTCTAATCAGACTGTGGGAATGCTCCCTAATGATTTGCAGACACAAAAAGAATGATTTCTCCTTTGGCTAGAACGCAATACTACTGTAAGGTTGGAAATCGCAATTAGGTCATTGAGGAGGAGTCTGGCGACTGTTCACTCTCGGGAAGAGTGGTAGCAGCAGCATCTGCCGCCTCAAGGTACTGGCTATCCATGAGAAATGCCCCTTTGGCAAAACGAATGCCCCAATACCCTCCTGGGCGGCGATCGAGAATCACACCCTCTTCTCCAAGTTTGATGACATTAGGAGGACGTAACATAGGCATCGGTTCCGCCGTCTTAACGTAACGAGGTAGAGCAATCACCCGGACGCGATCGCCAACCGCAAATTCCTTAGACATAAGCTACAGGCATAACATTTCAACTTCAGTTTAAAGGGTGAAGGATAAAGTGTAAAAATTTTTTAACCTTCATCCTTCAACCTTTATCTTTCAGCCTTTTGATAATCGCTTATCGCGTCTTCTAGTTCTATCTACTCGTTAAAATCCATATTTCAGGACGGCTACAGAAGTACCGTCCTTAAAAATTTCAAAACTCTCTACGGAGTGTTCCAAATCCGTTGGTGATATTGCTCCTCCTTGGCATACGGATCGGTCGTCGGGTGAGAGTGGCTGTGTTCGTGATGAGCGTGATGATCGTGGTTGTGGTGATGATGATGAGAATGGGTGTGATCAGCGCCATCACCAAGGGGTGCCAAGCGGAACTTACACATCTCACAATTCATCTGCACCTGCCCTAGTTGAGTTTCAATTTCTCGCTCCCGCAACACCGATAGCAGTTGAGGCACAATGCCCATTTCTGGCAAACAGGCCATAGAAATTTCCGGATATTGCTCCTGTTGCTGGGCGGTGATGTCAAAAATCTTTTTGACTAAAGCGCCTGTAAATAAGAAGTAAGGCAGAACAATAATCCGCTTCGGTTCATACAATCGGGCGCGACGGAAGCCTTCTTCTATGCGGGGATGAGTAATGCCGATAAAGCACGTTTCCACCGTGTGGTAACCACTGCCTTCCCACAGCAGGCGAGCCATTTTATAAACATCACTATTCGCATCCGGGTCGCTGGAACCTCGACCCACAAAGAGTAATACAGTTTCTGAGCGCTGCCATTGAGGCTGGTCAAGTGCAGCAAGGCGAGTACGCCATAAATCCAAAATTCCTGGCGTAATGCCAAAATGTCGCCCGTAGTGAAACTTGATTTGTGGATGTCTCGCCCTTGCCCGGTCTAACTCGTTGGTGACATCAAACTTATTGTGCCGTGCTGCAAACAGCAAAATTGGTAAAGCAGAGAGTTCTGTGTAACCTTGTTCTACACACAGATCGACTCCCTCCTGAATAGTCGGCCCCGTCAATTCTAAAAAACAAGGTACGACAGGGCGGGACAGGTCTAAAGTTTGGTAAGCCTTGGCAAAATCTAGAAAAGCTTGACGCCCCTCCTCATCTCTTGTGCCATGACCAATCATTAACAAAGGACGTTGTATGGGTAGAGGTGGCAACGACAGGGATTCAGAATTGAAATTGAGGGTATTGAGAGTAGGCATTAACGTTAAAGCTCCTTCCTGTGCATGGCAGGAAATAGAGTGGACAAGCAACAAATAGGTGTTCTGGCTTGAGGAGGAACAATATTAAAGATGGAGGATGAAGTCTGAAGAAGGAAATGGGATTGTGATAACGCTTTTCCACTTTTTTATCTTTTACACTTCAACCTTTCCTCCCCTGACAGCTGCCGCACAGCCCCGGACTTGCACCGATGTTTCCCTACATTGTTGCGGTCTACTTGTGCCTTGATATCTTAACCGATCCAACTCTCACTCAAAATGCAGGGTAGGGGCTTTTCTTATTTCTCACTTTATGCTCGGAACTCAGAGGATGTTTGAGAAGTATCAGCTCCCCCCTATCCCCTCTGATTAAGGGAGAACCAACCTCTCAATGTTTCCCTTTTTAAGGGGGAACTCACCTCTGGCAAGTCCCCGTTTTTAAGGGGGATTTAGGGGGATCGAGAGTGTTTCAGTATAGCGATAGTGACTTTTCAGGCAACCTCTTAAGTTACAAATATCGGAGTGCTATAAACAGATTAAAAAATATATTCATGTTGGCAATATTTTACTAAAATTACTATTTAATTCTATTCTTAATATTTACAATAAATTTTATTTTTAATACGATGATTATGTTGTTTGATTCTAATTAGATATGGAAGCAATTCATCAAGTCATTCGACTGAACTATACCTGCATCTCAGAAATCATCGAAGCTGAGCTAAATTTTTTGTCTGAAGTTTCAGAGCTTACGGATGATGAACGCTTCAGGCAGTCACTTGCTGAGGTGATTTACTGCCTCAATGATTTATCGGATACTGTAAACTTGCAACGGCGATATCTGAAATCTCGGTTTGATGCTGAGTAACGGTTAGTTAGTTCGGCTTTTGTTTACCCCCCTAGCCCCCCTTATTAAGGGGGGAATAAGAGGTGAAGTAGGTAGGGAGTAAAATACCAGTTGTTTTCCCTTTCCCCTTTTCCCTTTTCCCTTTTTCCTTTTTCAAGGGGGGCTAGGGCGGTTAACAAAGGTTGAGAGCATGGAATACAGTAAGGGCACGGCAATGCCGTTCCCCTACCAAGAATGTGTATTCCACTCGATTGAGAACCGCTATAGATACTTCGTGACAGAGCGATCGCATACCATCATCCAAGCTAGAGTTTGAACTGCGTTAGCGAAGCGGCGCGTCAGCGCATCGCCACGGCACCAGCGAAGCCGATCGCACCTGCACCGGATGCCCTACAGCCAAAGCCAGCGATCGCTTACTGTTCAATCTCTCGCCACAGTAGCTACTGCTCGGTGCCAATACCATTACAGAGGGTGCGATCGCTCTCACTCACATTGGGGTTGTTCTTCAGATAATCCCGCACCCAATCGCAACCCCGCACTAGTAAGTTATCCAGATCGAGATTCCACACATCAAGATTCCACACTTTGATGGTGTTGTCATCACTCCCGGAAGCGAGCCTGTTGCCGTCGGGGCTGAAACTGACACTATTGACCCATGAGTCATGCCCAGTCAGGGTGGAGATTTGCTTGCCCGTTGCCAGATTCCACACTTTGATCGTGTTGTCATCACTCCCGGAAGCGAGCCTGTTGCCGTCGGGGCTGAAGCTTACACTCATGACCATTGAGGTATGCCCAGTCAGGGTGGAGATTTGCTTGCCCGTTGCCAGATTCCACACTTTGATCGTGTTGTCCTGACTCCCGGAAGCGAGCGTCTTGCCGTCGGGGCTGAAACTGACACTCATGACCCATGAGCTATGCCCAGTGAGGGTGGTGATTTTTTTGCCCGTTGCCAGATTCCACACTTTGATCGTGTTGTCAGCACTCCCGGAAGCGATCATCTTGCTGTCGGGGCTGAAACTTACACTATTGACCGTTGAGGTATGCACTTTGAGGGCGGAGATTTGCTTGCCCGTTGACAGATT
>JBFLZA010000281.1:0-10982 GCA_040756535.1 Cyanobacteriota bacterium | reverse complement strand
GCCGGAATAGGTATTTTCGTAGAAAACAAGGTAGCTACCTTCTCGATGCAACCCCATATAGACGGGAATGCACAGGTAAAGCGGGTCAGTGCCCGAACTATAGATTCCACCCGCATCATAGTGCCACAATCGGTAGGATTCAATTTGCTGTGCCTCAGTTTTAGGTCTACGCAAATCTAGAGAAGCTGCCCGTTCTCCCAATCCATAAAGGTGTTCCTCCTCTCGCAATTGTGTCCGATGAGTCCAGGCTTCACCTTGACGTTGTGGGGGGAGTTCTTCCCGGAGTGTCTGCCCATCAGCATTCTGCAATTTCAGGCTACCCTTCTCGGTGATGAGGATTTTCAGGGCAGTGCTAGACAAAACCCAACCCTCACCAGTCTCATCCAACTGCGTCTCAACTTCCGACCAATCTTGACGGGCAATTCCATAAGGAATAGGAGGGATACCCGGTTTCCAGTCAACTCGCACTAAATCGGGGGATAAAAAGCTGACTTCTAGTTCAGTTTGCTCGAAGTAGAAGCAAGCCCCTCTTGCCGTAGATTCAGCCTGGAGGAGCTTTCCCGGTTCCTGAACAGGCTGTGAAGTCTGAGAATTGGAAGACTGGCGTTCCCACCAGTCCCGTTGATAGGAAAAGATGAGTGAGCCGAGAAAGCGCTCAAGCCTGATGAAACGGAGTAATAGTGATAGTTGCTTGAAGGTATTCATCGCGCTTTCTGCATAGCACTGTTTTTGAGGGGTGAAGCTTGTCTGTAGAATTATTAATGATTGCTGAGTAAGCAATCACCTATCGGAGGAAGGAGCCTCACTAGCTTTTTGCTGGGAGGGTGAGTTTCCCTCAAGGCTTACTAAAACAGATAAAGCTATTGCCCCTTAGTAAAGAGAGTTGGGGGTTTGATATATAGTTTGTTAAAAGTGAAACGGTGTAACGCTATTGGAGTAGCATTGAGTCGTTCACAAGTTTTTCTGAAAAAAAAATGAATTGCTGTCGGTTATTCATCCAAATCTTCTCAGCCTGATCAGGATAAGTCTTAAATTGCTCTACTTTGCCTGAACAGTTGCTCTTGCCTCAATCAGCCTTAAGTAAAGAAAACTGAATAAATGGAAAAATACCCCACCTAGCCATTGGCCGGGATTCTAATTGACGCTATTATTTACACCTCAAGTACGGCAAATGCCATATACAATAACATGAACGACCTGCTCCAAAAGTTCGCCATCCCTAAGCAGTGGTATTGGTAAGATGCCATACTGTTTATCTAGATAGGTTCCTTATGGAATTCATTTCTACGAGGAAATGTCTGGACAAGCGTCGCTAGCTTCTGGAGATAACTAGGTTAACAGTGTAGCTACCTCAGGAATCTTTAAGGAGACGCCTGAATCCTACTTCTAATCAATTTATTTGATAGTTAATCCGCTCAATTAATGTTCCCTAAGCCAGATGCTATGACAGCACGGCCCGTTCCGCGCAAACCCGTAAGTTCAACTGACAGCAACAGCAATAATGCGACTGCTGATGGAACTCCCGTTTCTGCTCTTAAAGAACTAGTGGCGCGCCTACACCGGGAACAGCATAAGATTCAAGATTTGTTGAGTTCACTGGGCTTTGCCTTACGGAGTTTCAACAATTTGAATCAGTTTCTGGAGTTAATTCCACTGATGGCAGCGCGGGTGACGGATGCTGATGGTGGTGCTTTAATTTTGTTCAAGCCAAACGGTCAGATTCGTTTAGAGCAACTTCATTGCCAGGAAAGTCAAAGTTGTAACAATATTCGCAAAGCAATAGAAGCGGTAACCCGCCAAGTTACAGTCACAATGGGTGAGGGTGGAACTGATCCCAATGCACCAGTACCGTTGGAATTGCTCCAGGCATCCCTTGATGAGCAGGTGAGCCAATGTTTGGGAGCAGATGTACAGTTGTTTGGCACCCCGATTCTGATTAAGAATACTGAACGGGGACGTTTGTACGTCTTCAGTCATGACCCAGAATATAGTTGGACATCAACACGACAGAAGTTAGTGCGATTAGTGGCGGATCAAACAGCTGTTGCGATCGCAAATGATGAACTCACTGTCGAACTCCGCAAAAAAGAACGCTTAGATCGCGAATTAGAAATTGGGGCCGAAATCCAACTGCGCCTGCTGCCGCGCCAATGCCCTCTGATTGAAGGTGTCGAACTGGCAGCCCTGTGTAAGACAGCTAACCGCGTCGGAGGCGACTACTATGATTTTATTCCTGCTAACTACGATCAATTCCGTGCCCAAAAGCAAGATGGCAATGAAGTAACAGACTGTAAGAGAGCGTCTTTGCCTTGGAGCGTTGTTATTGGCGACGTGATGGGGAAAGGTGTTCCTGCGGGTTTGATTATGACGATGACACGAGGAATGCTTCGAGCAGAAGTGCTCAATCGCCATTCCCCAGCGCGAATCCTCCAACACCTGAACCGGGTAATGTATGCCGATTTGGAAAATTCCCATCGGTTCGTCACTCTATTTTATTCCGAGTACGACCCGCAAACGCGCACCTTGTCTTACAGCAATGCCGCTCATAATCCACCTTTGCTCTGGCAGTCCTCGACCGGTTCGATCCAACACCTGGATACCAACGGAATGCTCATTGGTTTAGAAGCAGATTCACAGTATGAAGATGCTCAAATTCAGTTGGCTCCAGGAGATACAATCATTTACTACACGGATGGGTTTACCGATGCGGCAAACCAAAATGGCGATCGCTTTGATGAGGAAAACCTAATCCGAGCTTTCCAATGGGCTTGTGAGCATTGCAGCGGTTCTCAGAAAATATTAGAGTACCTGTTCGAGCAGGTGCAGCAGTTTATCGGCTCAACAAACCGTAATGGAGATGATATGACACTGGTCGTAATGCAGGTAAAATCTTCCGAGTGAACCATTTTGTTCGAGGCAATAATCGCCATGATCATTGAAGGGATGCAAACCTTACCCATTGTTTTGAATCACATCAGTCCTGGGCATGACACCTTAAATGCTCTACATCATGTTACGTCTATCGATTGGCATGGGCTAGCGCAACTCAAAAACGATACTGATCTTTTCGGTCAGGTAGGAAGATCTTGGGACAACTTTGTAAAGACAGGTCAAGTTTGGGCACTGCTGATTGGCATAGTCCTCGGTTACCTGTTTAAAAGCTTTACAACGTTTTGAAAGGGTTACGAGTTAAAGAGTGACAGGTTGAAGGTTAACAAGTTGAAAGTTGTGTTTTTATTCAACTGTTTAACCTAAGATACTGAATAATCTTCAACCTTCCAACCTTCCAACCTTCAACCTTCCAACCTTCAACGTTCCTGCTGTGACTGAACAAAAAACCTGGAGTCAGCGGTTTGAATCCGCCTTGCACCCAGCAATTGCTCGCTTCAATGCCAGTATCGGTTTCGACATTGAACTCATTGAGTATGACCTCACGGGTTCTGTCGCTCATGCCAAAATGCTGGCTCACACCGGTATCATATCGGCGGAGGAAGGAGAGCAACTGGTTGCAGGTTTAGAACAAATTCGCCAAGAATACCGAGAAGGGAAATTTAACCCTGGTATTGATGCTGAAGATGTTCACTTTGCCGTCGAGCGACGCCTGACGGAGATTGTCGGAGATATTGGGAAAAAACTGCACACGGCGCGATCGCGCAATGATCAAGTTGGTACTGATACGCGACTTTATCTGCGATCGCAAATTGACCAAATACGCACCCAGTTGCAGGAGTTCCAAGGTGTCTTACTCAACCTTGCCGAAACTAATGTAGAAACCCTCATTCCCGGTTATACGCACCTGCAACGTGCCCAACCCCTGAGTTTAGCCCATCACCTCTTGGCGTACTTTGAAATGCTCCAAAGGGACTGGGAAAGACTGGGGGAAATCAAACAACGGGTGAATATTTCCCCTCTAGGTTGTGGAGCGCTAGCCGGTACGACTTTCCCCATTGACCGACACTATACGGCATCATTACTAAACTTTTTAGGAGCCTATCGCAATAGTCTAGATGGTGTAAGCGATCGCGATTTTGCGATCGAATTCTTGTGTGCCGCCAGCCTGATTATGGTACATCTAAGCCGATTATCGGAGGAAATTATTCTCTGGGCATCTCAAGAATTTGGCTTCATCACCCTCAAAGACAGTTGCGCCACCGGTTCTAGCATCATGCCCCAAAAGAAAAATCCCGATGTTCCAGAATTGGTACGGGGGAAAACCGGTCGCGTCTTCGGGCATCTACAAGCCATGTTGGTTTTGATGAAGGGACTCCCTCTGGCTTACAACAAAGACTTGCAAGAGGATAAAGAAGCGCTTTTTGATAGCGTTAAAACCGTGCAAGCTTGTCTGGAAGCCATGACAATTCTGATGCAAGAAGGGCTGGAATTTAAGAGCGAACGGTTAGCCGAAGCAGTGGCAGAAGACTTCTCCAACGCCACTGATGTTGCCGACTATTTAGCCTCAAAAGGCGTTCCCTTCCGAGAAGCTTACAACTTGGTGGGTAAGGTCGTGAAAACTTGCCTCAAAAACGGTAAATTACTCAAGGATTTGAGATTGGAGGAATGGAAGGAACTGCACCCAGCATTTGAAGAAGATATATATCAAGCGATCGCGCCCACACAAGTTGTAGCTGCACGCAACAGTTACGGCGGTACGGGGTTTGAGCAGGTACGTCAAGCCCTGCAACAGGCACGCGATCGCCTTACGGTTCAATAACTTCTCTTTTTTGAACTACTCTACTAGCGTTGGTGGATCGGGTCTTGTACAAGTTGCTTCCCCATTTTCCCAATCAATTGGGTGCAGGTGAGGACAACTTATCCCGATCTGCTGAAAGTGAAGCAGAAAATATCTCAATATACTCTCAATGAAAGCGGCAATCACCGCTAGCCAACTCAAACGCTGTTGTAGGTTCTGACTAAAAAAGAGGCAGATAACAATGAACTTGTACGACTTTTATAAGTCTAAGAAAGAATACACCTTTGAAGCCCTAGCTGCTGATAAAGAATTAGCTAAACACGTTCAAGAGGTTCTCATTTGGTTTAATCTTCTCTCTCCTCCGGCTGATGGTAAATTTGGCCCCATTTCTTCAGCCGCCCTCAGAGAGTTTCAAGATCTGATGAATCTAAAAGAAAAAGGATTTTTAGGGCCAGAAACTGCTGATAAATTAATTGAGACTCGTCCCAAGGACTTGCCCCTGCCCGAAATAATCATCGGCAAAGACTTTGCCAGCCGTATCATCAGCTACATGAAGAGCAAAGGCTATGATATTGCCAAGGGAACCAAAGAGTACAACATTGTCTATGTTGAGGGGATAGACGCCGATGGCACGGTCAACCGAGATGCACCTAACTACTTTAACGACCGCCGACTCGTAATCCAAATTCTAGACAGAAAGCCAAAAATTATCGGCAACTGGGAAGCAACAACAGAACCGGGTTTCCACTACACCTACAAACCCATGAACTCGCAGGGAGCAGCTCGGATTAAGTTTGGGCAATACAAAGCTTGGCGCATCGGCAAACACAGTACCGCAGATCCACACGAAGCTCTCGTTCAAGTGGCACCCGTCACCGTGCATCGGGATTTTAACAAAGATTTGATGCGTACAGGCGATAGACTTGATACCGGCTACTTTGGCATCAACCAACACTGGGGGTATGACTTGCCACGCAATAACATTTACTTCGCCAGCGCGGGTTGTCTGGTTGGACGCACCAGGAAAGGTCATAGAGAGTTTATGGAACTGATCAAGCAGGACAAACGTTATCAGCTAAACAAAAGATACACCTTCGTATCCACTATTATTCCTGGAGATGGTCTTCCTGGTTAGTGACAATCCGCACGCTCCAAACGCTGCGGAAGCTCCTGAAATTAATTTTCATGCGTCCTAGTGTACGCAGTTCATAACGGCTACTAAAAAAAAGAATTGGACATCAATAGTACATAAGACTATTGATGCCCAGCTCGCTTGCTCGAAGCAAAGCAAAGTGATTGAAGAACAGATTTGACCCATTCCCAACAATGGGATTGAGCCAATTTTTATTGATGACTTGTATATCAGAGCGCTTTGGTTCGCTTAGCATAACTGTAAAAGTGTGCCTTAAACCATGGGGTGGGACTCACAAAGCAATGCTATGCGACAAGGAAAATACTTCCTTTCATCCTCTTAGCGCGATTGAATATCATCATCTTGTTCACTGTTTTCTTCGTTTTCCTCACTTCTCGGAGGTCTGTTATAGTTCCGATTTCTCGAGAAACGACCTGTGGTTTTGCGTTTGCGAAACTTGCGGGCGTAAGCCTCGTTCCGTTGCGCCTTTTCTTTTTTTAGATTGCGGCGCTTGGCCATGTTTACCTCATTGCTAAAAGAATATGCCTCGCCAATCCTTGTCAAAGATTCAGCTTGGCTTGTCTATCTTACCAGTGTTACACATGAAAAGCAGGTAACCTTAAGCTTAAGGAGGTCAGATTCTTGCCACAGCAAGGACATAGAAGCGATCGCACAGCGCCATTCAAAGTTGGTGAGAAATACACTTTGACACGGACGAATGGCTTCAACTTGCTTGGGGAATTAGCCCAAAAGCCTTCAGCTGCAGTTACAGCCTGGTCAGAAGTACTTTGAGAGAGATTTAAGGTTAAATTGCGTCACTCTTGTACTTTCTCAAGTATAGACGTTACCGAACTAGGGTCAGTAGCGTCTATGATATCTGACTGTAAGTAACCTATTGACGAGGCTGAGATGGCCTTCCAAGCAATGCGTCGAGCGTGGCAATTTGTACAAACGGTTTTGGGAATTATCTTTCGCCATCCTGTTACGGGTACAAGTATCATCCCAATTTTGCCAAATGGGCAAATTGTGCTGATTCGGCGTCGCGACAATGGTAAATGGGGACTACCCGGAGGAATGGTCAACTGGGGTCAAGATTTACCAACAACCCTACGGAGAGAGTTGGAGGAAGAAACGGGATTAGAGTTGATCGAGATTCGCCGCTTGGTTGGGGTTTACTCAGCACCTGATCGCGATCCCAGAATTCATTCTATTTGTGTTGTGGTAGAAGCTGAGGTTCAGGGAACCATGGAAGTGAAAGATACTTTAGAAATCAGTGAAGTCAGAGCGTTTGAGCGCTCAGAGATCCCCATAGGAGAGCTTAGTCATGACCATGATCAGCAGTTACAGGACTACTTCAATGGCAAGACAATCTTGGCTTGAATCCCAACAACAACCCATTGGGGTTGCATTATACCAACTGTTTGAGGTAAAACCTTGCCTGAACCCTACTCGTTTTGGCTCTGCGATTTTGGATTTTAGATTGATAGCCTTGTGGTTAGTTTCAAGTGTTTCTGAGTCTTGGTCTGCCTACCCTGTTCTAAAATCGCCACTCCTAAGACTACAATCTGTTAACCCGTGCGACTCTAAAACAAAACCTTGAACACAGGATGAATCTACCCTTACATAATTCTCGAATTAAGCTACCCTTAGGACAAATTTTTTGGCGTGAAGTCGGTCGGGGCCCGGTTCTCATTTTTCTACATGGTTCTTGGAGCGATGGCAGTCAATGGTTGCCCGTCATCGATCGCTTGAGTCAGGATTACCAATGCTTAGCCCTTGACCTGTTAGGATTTGGTGAATCCGAACACCCCAAACTTCACTACTCGATCCAGTTACAAGTTGAATGCTTAGGACAATACCTAGAGGCATTACATTTATCCCAAGTGTACTTAATCGGTCACTCTCTGGGAGGCTGGATTGGGGCCAGTTATGCCTTGAAAGAGTTGGAGCAAGTAAATGGTCTGGTGTTAATCGCACCAGAAGGCGTCCAGGTAGAAAAACAGAGTTCAGGTGAAGGGTGGACACGTTGGTTAATCGGGCGTCCCCCAATTGCTTATATCCTTTTGCGATCGCTTTATCCCCTGGCACGGCTGTTCGGTCGTCATAAAGGCATTGAGCAGACGCTGAAATGGCGCAAACAGCTACTCAGTTCACCCACCGCTTCCCAACTATTGTTCCGACGACGCCGAGCAGAAATTCAGGCAGAGTTATTGCCAGAACAACTAGAAGGGTTCGACGTGCCCACCTTGATTTTACAAGGAAAGATGGATGCTCCTGATGCGATCGCTCGTTCTCAAGCCTATGTAGAAAAGATTCCAACAGCCCAATTACAGTTCGTTGAGCAGGGGGGACATGACTTACCCGAAGCTTCACCCGGTTTAGTCGCTGAGCATATTCATAACTTTGTCCAGCAGGCCGAAGGTTGGAAGGTTGGAAGGGTTGAAGGTTGGAGATCGGAAACTTGAAGGTTGAAGGATTAACCCCTAAACTGCAACTTGTTAATCTGTAATGTTCAACACTATTGTTCTAATTCCCCAGAAGATTAAGTAAGGGTCAGCGATGAGCTGGTGCGATATTTCTGGAAACTGGGCTTGAAGATAAGTCAGCAAGACTTGAGAATCACCCCCAGTTATCGCTATCTGACTGCCTGGAAACTGAGATTGCCAATCTTCGATAAAGTCTCGGATACCAGCTAATACTGTGTAAACCACACCACTCTCAATTGCCCCTGATGTCTGTTTTGCCCAACGCGGCGGTAACTGGGTTGGGAGTTGAACGACCGGCAGTGCTGCTGTACTTTTTGCCAGAAACTGCAGCTGTAATCCCAGCCCCGGTAAGATGGCTCCACCCATTAACTGATGATCAGCATCCACACCCGTAAACGTCAGCGCCGTACCAGCATCAATAACCAGTACGGGATAACCCAACATCTTACCCGCACCCAATAACGCTAAAGCGCGGTCAATTCCTAGAGTGGGATAAAGTCCCTGAAGCGCTACATCCTCTAGGGTAATGACTTTAGTCGCAGGATAAGCTTGCCAGAGGGGTGTTTGAGCAGGTACAACCGAGGCGAGGTACAGAGGTAAGTGATTGGAAGTATCCGACGATTGAGAAATCAACACGGGCGGCAAAATTTCCTCTGGGAGGATACCCGATGCCCAATGTCGGACTAGTCGCTCAACGATATTGGCAGGTAGAGGGTTGGTATCCCAAGCTTGCTCAAGTGTAGTACCGACAAACCAAGCCCAGTGTAGCCGGGAATTTCCGATCATCAAGGCTAGCCAGCTTTCAGTTGTCATAAGTATTTTTACTCAGGTACTATAGAAAGAGTAATAGTTCTTTACACTCCATCTCATTGGGTCTATTTCCCCAGTGGGCTAAATATCTAGCGCTAGACAACCGTCTGTAAGCTAACAATGAAAAATTAATCGCTAAAAGCTAAAAAGTTATGACCTTAAGTTTCAGAATTTTTAGCGTCCTTATCATTTTTTTCTATCAAATTTCACGACTCGATTGTGTAAAAATAAAGAAAAAATAAAAGCATTTAAAAAGTGTGAATAACCCTTGATAAAGGAGACATGAAATGGTATTAATGACCAGCCCAGCCCAAAAGCGATTAACGATGCAGACTGGCGAAATTGCGCCGGACACAACAACGATTCGCTCATTAGACTGGGATCGCGATCGCTTTGACATTGAGTTTGGGCTACAAAATGGCACCACCTACAACTCATTTCTGATTCGGGGTGAGAAAATCGCTTTAGTGGATACCTCCCATGAGAAGTTCCGTCAGCTCTATTTAGACACACTTCAAGGACTAATTAATCCCACTGAAATTGATTACCTAATTATCAGCCACACCGAGCCAGACCACAGTGGCTTAGTCAAAGATGTCCTCCAGCTAGCACCCGATGTAACAGTTGTGGGTTCAAAAGTGGCGATTCAGTTTTTGGAGGATTTTGTCCATCAGCCCTTTAAGCGCCTCATCGTCAAAAATGGCGACCAGTTGGATTTAGGGAAAGGACATGTCTTGGAATTTGTCAACGCCCCTAACCTCCACTGGCCCGACACCATCTTCAGCTACGATGCCGGAACGCAGGTGATGTTCACCTGTGACGCCTTTGGTCTACACTACTGTTCCGACAGCACCTTTGATGAAGATTTGAGTACCATTGAAGCCGATTATCGCTTTTACTACGATTGTTTGATGGCCCCTAATGCTCGTTCTGTGCTGTCTGCCCTAAAGCGGATGGATCAGTTAGGAGAGGTAACAACGATCGCCAATGGTCACGGCCCCTTGCTGCGTCACAATGTTGATGAACTGGTGAATCGTTACCGCAAGTGGAGCCAAGCCCAAGCCAAGGCAGAAGCATCAGTTGTGGTATTTTACGTTTCAGATTATGGGTATAGCGATCGCATGAGCCAAGCCCTCGCCAGAGGGATTACTAAAACAGGCGTGGGCGTAGAAATGATGGACTTAAAGTCCGCTGACCCCCAAGAGGTACAGGAACAGGTTGGTCGTGCAGCAGGAATTGCGATCGCCATGCCCCCAGCATCAAACAAAACCGCTCATGCGGCAGTGAGTACAGTCCTTGCTGCAGCCAAAGCCAAGCAAATTGTCGGACTGTTTGAATCTTACGGTGGGGATGACGAACCCATTGACCCCCTACTCAATCGCTTCCGAGAATTGGGTTCAAAAGAAGCATTTCCGGCGATTCGGGTTAAGGACACCCCTTCAGAAGCAACATACCAACTGTGTGAAGAAGCGGGTACAGATATGGGGCAATTGCTAACCCGCGATCGCGAAATCAAGCAACGGAAAGCCCTAGGTAGCGACCTCGACAAAGCCTTGGGACGGATTAGTGGTGGTTTGTACATTATCACCGCCAAAAAAGGCGACATCAAGGGCGCGATGCTGGCATCTTGGGTATCTCAAGCCAGCTTCCAACCCTTGGGATTAACCATTGCTGTAGCGAAAGATCGAGCGATCGAGTCCTTGATGCATGTAGGCGATGGTTTTGTTCTCAATGTCTTAGAAGAAGGGAACTACCAGGCATTAATGAAACACTTCCTCAAGCGCTTCCCCCCTGGGGCCGATCGCTTTGCTGGTGTAAAGACACAGGCAGCGGAAAACGGTTCTCCCATTCTCACAGACGCCTT